>CAZRXE010000029.1:0-12313 GCA_964603695.1 uncultured Heliomicrobium sp. | reverse complement strand
CAACGAGCGCGTCAGACAGGCCACGGCAATGACCGGCTCGAACAGCCAATAAAATCCGGTCACAAGACAAACGGCGGGCGGAATTTGATGCATTCAAATTCCGCCCGCCGTTTGCGCGTTCAATTCAAAAGCTGCGTTCTTACCGCTTCTTTTCGTAAAGGTACGCCGTGTCCAACACCTTCGCTTGCGTGCCGTCGTGAACGGCGAATTTGCCGCCGCCCCACAGATTGGCCGCGCCGTATTCACCCGCTTTGTTGACTGCGTAAAAGGTAATGTTGAATTTGGCCAGTTCGGTTTGATTGTCGCCGTAACGATGCGAGATACGTTTGAGTACGTCCAGCGCGGCTTCGGTCGGATTCATGCCGCGGCGCATGTTTTCGACGATCGTGTGACCGCCGCAGATGTAAATGTTCTCTTCGCCGCGCCCCGTCGAACCCGCCGCGCCGACTTCGTTGTCCACATAAAGTCCCGCGCCGATGACAGGCGAATCGCCAACGCGACCGGGAATTTTCCAGGCCAGGCCGGAAGTCGTCGTCACGCCGGAAATGTCTCCGTTGGCATCAACAGCCAGACAATTGATCGTGCCGGTCGGACGACGACGAATCACGTCCGCAGCCCACTCGTTGAAAGCGACATCCGCCGGAGTCGTCAGCAAACTTGCGATTTTCTTGCTCGACGCCGACGCCGGTTTGGGATGTTTCGGACTCGGCCCCCAGGTGTCGTCGTCGCTCATTTCCTCTTTCCACTTCAACCAGATTTTGCGGGAGTCTTCGGTCAGCAGGTCTTCTTTCTTGAAGCCATGCGCCAACGCAAAACGCAGCGCGCCTTCGCCGACCAGCATAATGTGATCCGTGCGTTCCAAAACGAGCTTGGCAACTGAAGCAGGATTTTTGATGTGACGGATGCTCGCCACCGAACCGGCGCGGCGCGATGGGCCGTGCATGCAGCAGGAATCCAGTTCGACATCGCCTTCTGCATTCGGCAATCCGCCGTAACCGACCGAATTGTCGCGCGGATCGCTTTCGACAATGTTGACGCCCGCCACGACAGCTTCCAGCGTGTCGCCGCCGCGTTTCAAAATTTCCATCGCCTTGCTGACGCAATCAATGCCGCCGTTGAACACGCTGCCGTCGGGGCCTTTGTTGATGTTGGCGCTGGAAATCACCACCGGGCGGGCTTTGCCGATTGGTTTGGCCGTTTGCTGCGCGGCCAAAGCGTCGCCTGTCAAAAACGGCGCGCCGGCACCGGCCAGCGCCGCGCCGCGCAGGAAGTTTCTGCGGCCATAAGGATTGTTTCCATTCTCTTCGTTGCTCATGGTGTCTCCTAAAATTGAATTATGGATTACGGTCGGTTTTGCCGGCTTCAAGCTGTCGCAGCTTTTCCTCGGCCTTTTGAATCTTTTGCTCGATTTCCTGACTCAAACGCTGGTAAATGCCCAGCGATTCGGTCAGCGAAGCTTGCATGCGGAGCAGTCGCTCTTTTTCATCGCGCACGGCCTGCAAGCGCAAGGCGTATTGCTGCCGGATTTGCTCCATCGTCCCTTCGCGGTTGATGGTGGCGGTGTTCATCGTTTGCGCGACCAACGATTCGCGCGTCATCAACTGCGGCAGGCGGACTTCTTCGGCTTCAAGTCCGGCGATTCGCTCGCGGATTGGGCGCAACTCGGCTTCATAACGGTCAATCCGCTGTTCGACGCGCGCCTGTCGCGCCAGTTCCAATTGCAAATCCTGCCGCACGTTCAGGGATTTCACTTCCACCGACAGTGACTTCAACTCCTCGGCAATGATCGTGAAGGCTTTGGTCAGCGCCGCCGGATCAACCGTTACAGTGGCGGATTGTTTGTCTTCGGGTTTGGCCTCTTCAAGTTTGGTTTCGGCGGCGGGCTGCGCCGGTTTCGCGGACTTGTCTTCCAAATCAATGATGTTCGGATATTGCGGCGGCGTTTTGACCGGACGCTTGGGCTTCTGCGTTTGCTGAGCAAAAGCGGAGCCAACGCCAAGCACCAATAACAAAAATGAAAGCAAACAGAACCTGCGGAACTTGCAATACTTCATAAAACCTCTTTGGAAAGCCGTCAGGCGCGAAGGATGCTTTCATCGTGCCTGACGGCAAAGTTCAAGCCCGTTTGAGCAGGCCGACCAGAAACAACAACACAACCGCGCCGATGACGCCTTTGATCAGAAATCCAATCCAGCCCGCGCCCAGTCCAACACCCAGAATTCCCAGCAGCCATCCGCCCAAAAACGCACCGACAATTCCCACGACAACGTTGCCGACCACGCCAAATCCGCCGCCGCGCATCAGGTTTCCTGCAACCCAGCCGGCGACACCGCCGACCACTAAAAAAACAATCAAAGCAGTTAGGTCCATACACTCTCCTTACAGTAAATAACTTCAGTTGGGGCGAACGCGCTGCAGCAAACCAACGCCCGTTGGCGCTCACAGCGCGCGTGAGGAACTACAAGGATGATAACGACTGCAAATAACTCTTTGGGTAAGCATCGCTTCCAGCGTGCGAACTTGGAAGCCCGCACGCCGGAGGCGATGCGTACCCAGGTTTCAACGCGCCTGGCGACGGACGGTGGGAAAAGCAGGCGCGCTGACGTTGCCGTCCTTATCAATTGCCTGCACGGCGAAAAAGTAATCGTCCTTGGACAAACTTTTCATCACGAATTCGGCGACGTTGCCGACCTCTATGCTGCGTTGCCAGAAGGGTTGATAAGTTTCGCGCCAGACAATTCTGTAACCGGCAACGTCAGGCTCTTTGTTCGCTTGCCAGGCGACGGTGGTGTCGTATTCCTGCCTCCCGGTTTTGAATTGCACGCCCGTCGGAGCAGCCGGCGCGAGCGCCATGCTTGCCATCGCCGAAGCGTTGATGCGGGCGACCTGGGCAATGTAGACCGGATCGGCCATTTCAAAAACATCGCCGTACTTGATGCCGTTTTCTTCGCGAACTTTCTGATGCTGGCGAGTGAAATCTTCGTTCGGTTCGGTGAAACGCACCGCCGGAAAGCCGCGCTGCAAAAACGCATTGTGGTCGCCACCGCGTCCGTAACGATCCCGGCGGAAGACCATCGTCACTTCAAAATTGGGCAAATAACGTTCGCCGATTTCTTTGATGTAGCGCGCCAGTTGCCGCGACGGGCCGTCGTTTTCGCCGCCGTTGGATTGGCGTATGCGGGCGTCGGCTTCGGTTTCGGTGGTCGGCACGCCTTCAGAGAACAATCGCACGCGCCGGTTGTCTCTCACGCCGTTGCCGCCCAGCGTGTTCCCGATGATGTCGTTGGTGAACATGGCGGCGATATTCAGATTTTTCTTTTTGGCTTCCTCCGCCCAATGCGCCGCGCCGAGCAAGCCCTGCTCTTCGCCGGGGACGGTCATAAAAACTATGGTCGCGTCGAACTGATATTTAGACATCACGCGCGCCATTTCCATCACCGCCGCCGTGCCCGAAGCATCATCGCTAGCGCCCGGAGCATCGCTTTCGGCGTCGGTCATGCCTTGCGAACAAACGCAGGAATCGTAATGTCCGCTGACGACGTAAATGCGGTCTTTGGATTCCGCCTGCACGCCCGGCAAGGTTGCGACGATATTGACCAGCCTGGCCTCTTTCGGCACGCGCTGCGTGGGCGGCTGAATGAAGTCGTCTTCGGTAACGATCAAGCGTCCGCCGGATTCCTGACTGTAGCGATCCATTTCCGCCTTGATCCAGCGCCGCGCCGCGCCGATCCCGCGATTCGGATCGTCCTGTGAAGACAAGGTATGGCGTGTGCCGAAACTGACCAGTTTGCGCAAACTGGCTTCGATGTTTTTCGCGGATATTTCACTGAGAATCTTTTCGATTTGCGGATTGGGTTTTGACGGGGCCAAAGCCTGCTGCGCCTTCGAGGCGTTTCGCGCGGGCAAGCAGACGACAACAAAAAAGGCGGCGACCAGAAAGAAAGCGATAACTCTCTTCACGAAATTTCTCCTTCACGATTTGATCGAACTGTAATTGCGGAAAAGCGGATTGAAAGGCGCGGCGATTATAGAGGCTGAGTTGCCGCATGAAAAGAAGCGGCGATGAGGGTGCCGCTTCTCTCCTCATAGTTTTCTATTCGGCTCTGAGCGCCGCCAATGGATCAACTCGTGCCGCGCGCCGCGCCGGAACCCAGCACGCGACAAGCGCCACCGCCAGCAACAACAACGGAATGCCCGCGAACGTCAGCGGATCGTTCGCGCTGACGCCGTACAAAATGCCGCGCAGCACGCGCGTTGTCGCCCAAGCGCCCGCCAGCCCCAGCGCCAGCCCCAATGCAACCAATTTGATTCCCTGCCCCACGACCAGCCGCGCGATGTCGCCGCTTTGCGCGCCCAACGCCAGACGGATGCCGATTTCGTGCGTGCGTTCGGCGACGGCGTGCGCCATCACGCTGTAAATGCCCGTCGCGGCCAGCAGCAAGGCGAGCAGGCCGAACAGCGTCAGCAAACCGGTTTGCAAACGCGGTTGTGCGACAAGACTCGAAAGCTGCGCGTCCATGGTTTCGATCTTCGGCGCCGGGATGTTTTTGTTCAGCCCTTTGACTTCCTGACGAATCATCGCCGCAGCCTGCGCCATGGGCGCGGCGGTGCGCACCAGCAATTCCGGCGATTGCATAGGCCATTGCCAGTAGGGCACGTAAGCTTCGGGCAGGGCAACGGGATTGAGATTGAGTCGTTTGGTGTCGGCCACGACGCCGACGATTTCAATCCACGGCGAGGCTTGGCCGGGATTCGCGCCGACAGGCTGACCGGGCGTGCGGCCTTCCAGCGCCAGGCGTTGGCCGAGCGGATTGGCATTGGGGAAGTACCGCTCGACGAAACTTTCATTGACGATGGCAACGGCGGGCGCTTCGTAAATGTCGTGTTCGGTGAAGGCGCGCCCATGCCGCAACGGAACGCCCAACGTGCGGAAGTAATCGGGCGTGATGCCCAGAAAATCGGCGCGCGGCGTGGCGGGAAATTGGCGCGATTCAAAGACAATGCCTTGCCGCGAAGGTTCCACGCCGCGCGCCAGTGCGCTGACGGCTGCAACGTCCTGCACACCGGGTTGCGTTTGCAGGCGCTGCATCAAGTCCAGCAGCGTCACTTGCGGGCGCGTCGTTGTTGGCCGCACCCAGGAAGTGAAGCCGCTGACGGAAAAATCCAGTTTGGCGACCAACAAATGATCCGCCTGGAAACCGCGATTGACGCTGACCAATCGCGCGAAACTCGTCAGCATCAATCCAGCAACGATCAGCAACAGCAACGACAACGCGACTTCGGCAACGACCAGGCCGGCGCGCAAACGATTGCGCGACCGTCCGGCGGTGGCGCTTCTGCCGCCTTCCTTGAGCGCATCGTTCAGATTGTGCCGCGTCGCCTGCCACGCGGGCGCAAGTCCGCAAAGCAGGCTGGTCAGCATCGCCGCCAGCAACGTGAACCCCAAAACGCGCGCATCGAGTCGCACTGTTTGCAAACGCGGAAGCTGCTGACCGCTTGTCGCGCGCAAAACGTTCAAGCCCCACACGGCCAGCAACAATCCCAGCGCGCCGCCGGTAAAGGCGAGCAACAGGCTTTCGGTCAGCAATTGCCGCACGACCTGCCCGCGCGTTGCGCCGAGCGCCAGTCGTATGACGATTTCTTTTTGCCGCGTCAGCGCCCGCGCCAGCGTCAGGTTGGCGACGTTCGCGCAGGCAATCAGCAACACAGTCGCAATGGCCGCCCACAAAACCCACAGCGCGGTTTGCAGATTGCGCCCGACGGTTTGTTCAAGCAGAGGAACGATGGCGACTTGCGAACCGACATTGTGGGAAGCGAATTGTGCGTAAATGCGCGCTTGAATCGCGTTCATCTCGGCTTGCGCCCGCGCCGTCGTCACGCCCGGATTGAGCCGCGCCAGCACCGTCAACCAATGACCGCCGCGACGGTCGCGCGGAATGCCGTTCCATCCTGCGGGCAGCCAGACTTCTGTTTTGCCGGGAAACTGAAAACCCTGCGGCATCACACCGACCACCGTGTAATCGCGCCTGCCGTAAGTGTCGAAAGTCAAAGTTTGTCCGAGAGCCTTGTCGGGCGCGCCGTAACGCTGCTGCGCGAATTCAAGGCTGACAACGGCGACGCGATTGTTTTCGCGTTGATCTTCTTCAGGCAAAAACGCGCGGCCCGTGTGCGGCTGCACGCCGAGCGCGGGAAACAAGCCGGCCGACACATAGCTCGCTTTACGCTTTTCGCTACCGTCCGTGGTGACCAGATTGAAATCGAAATCGCCCGTCCAGTAAGCCAGATGCTCAAATACGCGCTGCGCCGTTTGCCAGTCGGCCAAATCCGGCGGCGTAACCATTTCCTGCTCCATTCCGGTGGCCGGATTACGTTCCCAAAGCATCACCAATTGTTCGGGTTCGCGATACGGCAGCGGCGTCAGCAGGACGGCATTGATAACGGAATAAATCGCCGTGTTCGCGCCAATGCCCAGCGCCAGCACGCACACGGCAACCAGCGTGAAGCCGGGCTGCTTCATCAACATTCGCGCGCCGTAACGCAGGTTCTGCCATAAGGTTTCCATTTGTCTCTCTCCGCTGCTATTGCCCCAGCAACACCGTCACCGTTTTGCCGCTGAAGCTTGACGCCGCGACATCGGGTCTGCCGTCCTGATTCACGTCGCCGACGGTCAGGTGATAAGCGCCGGGACCGGCACGAAAAGGCGAACCCGGCGCAGGGGCGAATCCGCCTTTGCCATTGAGCAACACCGTAACGCTCTCCACTGTCGCCACCACCAGATCATTCAATTTGTCGCGATTGACATCCGTCGCAATGGCGGCGAACGCCACCTTGCCTAGATCGTAAGACGCGGCGGGCGTGAATTTGCCCCCGCCTTGATTGAGCATAACAACCATTTGATTGTCGCCTTCGTTGCCGCCGCAGGTGAGTACCAAATCAAGGCGTCCGTCGCCGTTCATCTCGCCGAGCATTGCGTAACGCGCGCTCGGCGGCACGACACTTTCCGACAGTTTTTTGAATGCGCCTTTGCCGTCGCCGCTCAGCACAATGGCGCGTCCCGGTTCGGGAAGCAGACCGCCGTTGTTGTTGGTCACAACGATGACATCAAGTCGCCCGTCACCGTCCACATCGCCGAACGCAAACGAGTGACGGCCTTCGCCGGCGGGAAACGTCGTTGCCGGGCCGCGCGTGAAGCCGGCGCGTCCATTGCCCAGCATTGTGTAAAGCGTGTTGTGCTGACTGCCGGTCGCTATCAGATCGAGTTTGCCGTCAGCGTTGATGTCGGCCAGATGCAGGCCGTGCAGATTGGATTCGGCGGGCGCGCCGATTTGAAAGGGCGAACCGGGCGCGAGACTGAATTTGCCAGTCCCGTCGCCGAGAAAGACATCCACGACGTTGCGGTCACTGCCGGTGACGGCAATGTCCGGCAAACCATCGCCATTGAGGTCGCCGGATTTCGTGTCGCCGGGCATATACGAAAGTTTGATCGGGCTGCCGGGCGCGGGCGTAAAGCGTCCCGCGCCGTCGCCCAGATGCACCGTCACCATGCGCTGTTGCAAATGCTGCGCGAGCAAATCCGGTTTGCCGTCGCGATTGACATCCGCCAGCGCCAGATGCCCGGAACCTTCGCCGACCGTCACGGGCGAACCGGGCGCGGGCGCAAACAGCGAGGCTTGCGCGCCGGCGGCGATCAACACCGCCGGCATCATTACAATCAGAATTACAATCAGAAAATGTCTACGCTTCATGCCTTCCTCCATCTGGACTGATTGGCGCACGGACGATTTGTCCGTGCGCCTGTTGGACGAAAGAGCCTGACATTTTCTTCCCTGTTTTTTGCGGACGGGATAGCGGGATCTACTTTTTGAGCAGGTCGCGGATTTCGGCCAGCAACGTTTCCGTCGGTGAGGGCGGCGCGGGCGGCGCGGGCGGTTCGGCGGCCCGAATGCGGTTGTAGGCTTTGACAACCAGAAAGATGACGAACGCGATAATCACAAACTCCAGTGCCGTTTGAATGAAGTTGCCGTATTTGACGGCAACTTCGACGGGTTTCCCGTCCGCGCCGACATTTGTGCCAAGCACCCATTTCAGGTTTTTGAAATCTACTCCGGCCAACAGTTTTCCGATGGGCGGCATGACGATGTCCTCCACCAGAGAGGAAACGATCTTGCCGAATGCCGCGCCAATCACCACCCCGACGGCCAGATCAATCACATTGCCTCTGCTGATAAATTCCTTGAACTCACTCCACATAGCCAATCCCCCTTTGATATTGGTTGTTAAGGTTTCGAGTTTTAGACCAAAACTGATCGTAGAAAAATAGTGGCGGCTGGACTTGCATCACAGCCGCCTTTTGGCAAATTGGGTTTAATTCCCCAGGCGAATTTTACGCCACTACGCGAATTTCGTCAGCAGGGTTACGACGCCTTCAATCACGGCAAGGACGTTTTCTTCAAATTACTCAATGCCATGATCCAGACTTCCTCTCACCGAGGTCGCTCACTTTGCGATTGACGTGACGAACATTCGACCTTGCCTCCAAAGCTCGAAGTCGCCACGTCCGGCTTGCCGTCCGGATTCACATCGCCTGCGGCCACTTACTCCGTTTGCTTGACGGCCTAAGCAACATCGGTGAAGCTCCACGCCGATTCCATCCCCCGATTTTTTTCCGAAAATAATTTGCTTCTGAATGGCGGGATTCGGAAACGAGTCTTGCCTTAACAACTGAAAGGCAACGGAAATTTGCCCTACCTGTTCCTCACCGGACAGGTGAGTTTATGGAGTGTTCCTGTCCGCCGGATCATTCTTAACAAACTACCCCATCTACAAGGAGATCACACGATGTCATCAAACAGAAAACTTCTACGATTGGCAATCCCCTGTTTGGCGCTGGCCGGCCTGACTTTCGCGCTGACGATACAACCGCAACCAAGCCAGGTGAGCGCGGCGCAATGGCAACAGCAAAGAAGACAAGCTTCGCCTCCGCCGGAACCGAAAATCTCCGTGCCGTCTTCGCCCAACGCGCCGACGGCCACCATCACGGTCAACAGCGTGGCGGACGTGCAGGCCAACAACAACCAATGCACTTTCCGCGAAGCACTCATCAACGCCAATAACAACAATCAGTCCGGCTCGACCGATTGCACGGCGGGCAGCGGCGCGGATGTCATCAACTTCGATCTGCCCTTCGGAGTGAATACGATCAATTTGGCTGGAATACTTCCAGACATCAGCGACAACTTAACCATCAACGGTCTCGGAGCCAATCGGTTAATCGTGCGGCGTAATACGGGTGGAGATTACAGGATTTTTGTCGTCAACGGAGGCATCACCGCCACCTTTCAAGGACTGACCATCTCCAACGGTCTGGGCACGAATGGTCCGGGAGGAATCCTGAGTTCCGGCACGTTGACCATCAACAACTGCGCAATCACAAACAATCAGGGAACAGGTTTGTTCGGCGGAGGCATCTTTAATTTGGCAGGCACAATGAACATCATTGGCAGCACCATCAGCGGCAACACCTCCGGTGATGGCGCGGGGCTGTTCAATCAAAAAGGCGCGGTGACGCTGACCAACACCACGATCAGCGGAAATACCGCCTCAAGCTTTGCCGGTGGAATTGAAAATATCGGCTCCGGAGGGATTGCAACTTCCATCACCTTGCTCAACTGCACCGTTACCGGCAACACCGGCCCGACTGAAGGAGGGATTGCGACGGGAGATGCCGACGGACCTACTCCCACGACGACGACATTGAAAAATACCATCGTGGCCAATAATAACGGCCCAAATCTCAGCGTGTTCACTGCCAGCGGGCAGGTCGTTTCCCAAGGTAATAACCTGGCGAGTGACAACGGCGCGGGCTTGCTGAATCAACCGAGCGACAAGCTCAACACCAATCCGCTGCTTTCGGCGCTGGGCAGCAACGGCGGCACAACGCAAACGCATACGTTGCTGTTCAACAGCCCAGCCATCAATGCCGGCAACAACACCGACGCTCCCGCCACCGATCAACGCGGCGTGGGCCGTCCGCAAGCCGGCACAGTGGACATCGGCGCGGTCGAAATCGGTTTGCAGTTTTATCCGCTGCCCGCGCCGGTGCGTTTGCTGGAAACGCGGTTGGGATTCGCGGGCTGCGTCAACCCGGGAACGGCCATCGCCACCAATTCCATCCTGACGGTTCCGGCGCGAACGATTTGTTCAGGCGTCCCGTCCGATGCCGTCGCCATCACCGGCAACGTCACCGTCGTGCCCTCCGCGCCAGGGTTCATCACGCTGTATCCCGGTGACGCCACGCGACCCATCGTGGCCAACTCCAATTTCAACACCAACGAAATTACCAACAACGTTTTCACCACGGGACTGGGCGCTTCTGACGGCGCATTGAACATTTTCGCCAGCGGCACCACGCACGTCGTCATGGACGTGACGGGCTATTACGCGCCGCCTTCGCCCAGCGGCCTTTACTTCCATCCGTTGCCGACGCCTGTGCGTTTGCTGGAAACGCGCGCCAATCCGGCGAACCTCCCCGGCTGCATCAAGACTTTCGCCAGATTGACTGGGACGGGAAATCCGAACGCCAATCCGAGCCTGGATTTATCCGTGCAGGGACGTTCGCCCGTGGCTGCTCCGTGCAATTCGATTCCGGCCACAGCACAGGTTCTGATCGGCAATGCCACCACAGTGGTGCCCTCCGCCGGCGGCTATCTGACGATTTATCCCAGCGACGCCCTGCGCCCAACCGTGGCCAGTTCCAATTACGCCGGAAACGACGTCATCAACGGCCCCTTCGCCGTTCGGCTGGGAGCGGACGGCAAGTTCAAGGTCTTCACACTGATGTCCACCGATCTGGTGATAGACATTCTGGGCTATTACAGCCCGGACGCCACGGACGCCAACGGCCCCGGACAATATTTCAACCAGATTCCGCGCCCGGTGCGCCTGCTGGAAACGCGCGCCAATCCGGCCAATTTGCCTGGCTGCAACAAACCTGGCTTCCGGTTGCAGAGCCAGACCACCATTTACGTCGTGCCGGCAACAGGCACTTGCGATTCAACCAACTTCGGCGGCGCATTGTCCGTGGTTGGCAACGCCACTGTCGTCACGCCGGACAACGGCGGATTTCTGACGATCTACCCTTCCGGCCAACCGCCGACCATCGCCACCTCGAACTTTGGGGCGGGCGGCGCTTACAACAGGCATTTCTATACTGGCGTGGATGCGGCCACGGGCTTCTTCAATATCTTCCTTAACCTGAACAATCCGCCCAACGCGGTATTCACCTCTGATCTGGTGATTGACGTGTCGGGCTATTTCGCGCCGTAACCAAGTCCACGGAACAGCGTGGACGTTGCTGAATCTTCGCTTCTCCAGGATTCACACTTCGCGCCGAGCCGCCAATTGACGGTTCGGCGCGAAGTTGTTGCTGTTGCGCAAACTGTCCGGTTTGCGTCGTGGCCAGTCAGCAACTTGCGAGCCGTCCGGTTTCCTAAAATCGTCTTTCCGCCACGACGCAAACCGGACAGTTCGCTCAACAGCCCGCCCTCAATCCAATTCAGTTCCAGCCAATGACAAATGGATAAATCAGTGCGCGGCATTGACCGTTCTTTGGTTGCGTCGAGCGGCTTGGGCTATGATGCGCCGCGTTGCACCAAACGCGCCGGCTTCCGGCATAACCCACAACCCAACTCCACTTCGAGAAACCCCTATGAACCAGTATCAATTCACGAAAATCCGGCAGCAGTTCGACAACGCCGCGTTGACGAACATCGAGCAAACCGTCGCCGAACAGGTCGGCGCGAAACTAAACATTGCACCCGGCGCGCGCATTGCCATCACGGCGGGCAGTCGCGGCGTCGCCAACATCGCCCGCATCACCAAAGCGATTGTGGACGCCGTCAAAGCCAAAGACGGCGCGCCGTTCATCATTCCGGCCATGGGCAGTCACGGCGGCGCAACCGCCGAAGGCCAGCGCGAAATTCTGGCGTCTTACGGCATTGCCGAAGAAACGATGGGCTGTCCGGTGCGCTCTTCAATGGAAGTGGTGGAACTGGACGGCGGCGGCCTGGAATTGTCCGTGTTCATGGACAAGCACGCCTTTGACGCCGACGGCGTGATTCTGGTCAATCGCATCAAGACACACACGGCCTTTCACGGCCAGTTTGAAAGCGGCTTAATCAAAATGAGCGTGATCGGACTGGGCAAGGAACGGCAGGCTTCGGCGCTGCACAGTTTCGGCATTTACGGATTGAAAACCCTGATGCCGCAAGTCGGGCGGCGGATTCTGGAAACAGGCAAGGTGCTGCTGGGCGTG
>CAZRXE010000028.1:0-1934 GCA_964603695.1 uncultured Heliomicrobium sp. | reverse complement strand
GTGGCGATCAAGGGATCAAGCAGGGCAAGCCCCTGCCAGCACAATTCCAGTTGCTAGGGGCCGAAATCGAAGTGAAATAATAGACATTATGGGAAATAAAAAGCATCGGCAAGATCGGTCAAATCAAGCGTTTGCAGTGGGTGACGGACCATCACGCGTAGAATGTGTAAGCCACACGCAATTTCCATCACGACATCCGATACACCAGCCGCCGTGAGCCGGAACGTTTCTTTGACAATCCGACAGCGTTTAATGCCACAGATCACATTTTCCACTACGATGCGCACGCCCGACACCACGCGGTTGAGAAACTTCTCCCCCACGGTCAACTCCTTCCCGCGCGGCTTTTTTGGGGCTGCGCGGTCAAGACGGCGGCGGGTTCATAGCCTTGAAAGCCGCTGTCTTTCGTCAAGGTGGCCTGCGCCGGATAACTGATCGCACTGGTTTCGGCCAGCTTTTTGTCGTGCGTTTTGCCCGCTCCGGTCGGGCTTAAATACACCACACGTTGCGTGTGTTCATTGATCAAGACCAGGTTTTTCTCCGTCTGAGTTTTCTTCTTCCCACTATATTTCTCTCGTTGTGCGACGGGATCACTGGGGCGTTGGACGCGGCGTTCGGTGCCATCCAGACTCAAGTTCGCCCCACCCGCACTCGTTTCCACCGCACCCGCCACTGCCGCCCCGTCGCGCTCGGGCGTCAAGCGCAACTGCGCCAGGCTGGCTTGCAGGACGGGCAACAAACGATGAATCCAATGGTTGACCTGCCCTTGACTGAGGCCAAATTGCAAGCCGTGCATGACTTGCAAGGGAAAAGTTTTCTGATAGACCAAAATGAACAACAACTTGTCGGCCATTTCCGGCAGTTGCCCACGCCGTCCGCCGCCACGCGCACGCTGTTTTTTCTTTTTCGTGGGCTTCGGTTTGGGCGGCAACGCCGCGACATAGCATTGTGCAAAGGTCGGCAGCAAGACCTGAAACTCCTCGTCGGTGAGTCCAGTGGCGGCCAGAAACTCGCGGGGCTTTTCTCGTAACTCAAGGTATTTTAGCATTTGTACAGTCTACACTCTTTGCGCTATTTCCAATAATGTCTTATATCCATCACGGCAATCGTGCCATCTTCTTCGGACGTGGCGTACACGAGCTTGCCGTTCGGCGCGACGGTTACGCCTTCCGATTCGCCGCCGATTTTGATGGTTTGTGTGATTTTTCCGGCAGGGATGTCAATAAAACTGACACTGGCAATATCTTCGTTCGAGACGAACAGGGTGTTGCCATCCTGACTCACATCAAAATTCTCCGGGTCGGAACCGCCGTGAATGACACGTACCAGTTTGTTTTGGGTGACATCAAAACACCGATGCCATCAGCGCTTTTATCCGCGGGCGGTAAAGTGCTTTCATCTACGCCAGGCGGTGCGATGGGCGAGCCACTCAAGGCAACATAAATCGTTTTGCCATTCGGGCTGGCGTGAATGCCACGCGGTCGTTTGCCGAGCGGCACGGTCGCCAGTACTTCCCACGTTGCACCATCTATGACACTTAAATCACCAGAAGTTTCATTGGTGACGAAAACACGATAGCCGGATTTCCATTCGGGAATGGTGCCGGGCGCTTTTGACGCGCTGGCCGTCGGCGTTGTTGTTTCTGAGGAAGGCGCTTTAGTGCATCCGACCGCACTGATTGCCAGCGCACCGGCACACAAGAATAAAAGGGGCTTCTCCATTTCCGGTTCTTCTGATTGGACGTTTAGAACTTGAGTCGAATGCCGCCCCAAGCGCCGCGTGGTGCGCCCGGTGCATAGAACGTCGCATGTACAAGCGGGAATTCGCCATCCACCGCCGCGAACGGACGCGCGATGAAATTGCCATTGGCCGTGAACCCTGTCGGCCCCAATTGTGCAGCGGTGAAATACTGCCGATTCAATAGGTTGTTGACG
>CAZRXE010000027.1:0-3767 GCA_964603695.1 uncultured Heliomicrobium sp. | reverse complement strand
CGACGGCTCCGCAGTGCAATCCGGCGGCGGCAGTTCCCTCAGGACCGGGCGCGCCCCGACCAGTGACGCCTTGCGCCACACAATTCACTATCAATCAGGGAACGACGAAACTGGATTACAACATGTTTTTCGGTTCGTGGTTCGTGGGCGACGATTGGCGCGCCAAACAGAATTTGACGCTTTCTTTCGGCCTGCGCCATGAATTCCAAAACCATCTGGACGACAAGATCAATTTCGCGCCTCGCGTCGGCATCGCTTGGTCGCCTTTTAAGAGCCGTAAGACCACCATTCGCGGCGGCGGCGGAATCTTCTTCGACCGGCTGCGCAACAGCGCGTTTGAAAATTCGATTCGCTTCAATGGCGCGTTGCAACAGAGCTTCCTGGTGCAGAACGCCATCTTCGCCACCACGGCCGCTGATGCGCTGCGTGTGAATCAGGCGCAGTTGACGCAAACTCAAAGCACCACGCAACGTCCGCTTGATTCCGGATTGAAGCAGCCTTACGACATCAACGGCAGCTTGTCACTCGAACAGCAATTGCCGAAAGGCTGGATAGGCACAGTCAATTACATTTTCTCGCGCGGCATCAATCAATTCCGCACGCGAAATATCAACGCGCCGTACACCGACCCGGCTGACCCGACCAAACTCATCAAACCGTTCCCGACACTGGGTCAGATTTTCCAATATGAATCGTCGGCGATTTCGGAAACCAATCGTCTGTCTTTCGGCTTCCGCCGGATGATGGGCAAGCTGAGCGCCTTCGGCAACTACACTGTTTCCTGGATCAACTCCAACGGCGAAGGCACGCCGGCTGATCCTTACAACCTGGCGCTGGAATGGAGCCGGTCGAACGCGGATCGTCGTCACAACTTCTTTATGGGAACGTTCTACACCTTGCCGTATGGATTCCGTATTCAATCAATCATCAATGCGTCGTCAGGTTCGCCGTTCAACATTCTGACGGGTCAGGACGACAATCGTGACGGTTCGATTTCGGATCGTCCCACGGGATTGCGGCGCAACACCGATCTGGCACCGAGCTTCTACTCGTTGGCGACCTTTGATCGTCCATTCACTTCCAATCAGACCTGCGGCAGCTTGTCGAAAGGATCTGTGACCACGCTGCGGAATTACTTCCAAACCTGCTATCCGAACGGCGTCACGGCGCAAGGCCCAGGCTCCTTCAACGTGAATATGAACTTGAGTAAAACCTTCGGCCTCGGTAAACGCGGCAATAACCTGTCCCAAAATGGTCAGGGTGGCCAGGGCGGACAAGGCGGCGGTCGCGGAGGCGGCGGTGGCGGTCGTGGCGGCGGCGGCGGCGGCGGAATGATGGGTGGTGGCATGGGCGGCCCAATGATGATGGGCGGGCCATTCGGCGGCGGTGGCGAAAATGCCCGCGTCAACATCACTTTTCAATTGGGTGTCAGCAACATTTTCAATCGCGTCAACTTTGGCCAATACGGCGGCACGCTAGGCTCCGCGTTTTTCGGAACGTCCAGCAGCGCGGGCGCGGCACGGCAATTGGATTTCAATTTGAGATTTAATTTCTAAGCTCCGACTTTAAGCTTCATTCGGCTAAAGTCCACTGGCCACGAATTCAAGCAGAGCGTCCCTGTTCTGCTTGGCTTCGTGGCTTTTTTTGTTCATCATCCCGCTCGCAAATCTTAATTCAACTTCAAAGGATTACAGCATGGACTTAGGATTGAAAGGGCGCGTGGCCATGGTCGCAGCAGCCAGTAAAGGACTTGGGAAAGCTTGTGCGCTGGCGTTGGCACATGAGGGCAGTCGGGTTTCGATTTGTTCGCGCAATGCCGAAAACCTGAAAGACGCCGTGGCGGAAATTTCCGCCTTCGGCGAAGTGAAAGCGTTTGCCGCCGACGTTTCCACCTTGCAAGGATTGGAACGCTGGCATCAGGCAACCGTGGACGCTATTGGCGAGCCGGACATTCTGGTCACGAACACGGGCGGCCCGCCGGTCAGCCGTTTTTTGCAATTGAGCGATGAACAATGGCAGGCGGGCGTCGAATCCACTTTGATGAACGTCGTTCGGTTGTCGCGTTTGGTCATTCCCGGTATGCAGCAGCGCCGCTGGGGACGCATCATTCATCTGACTTCGCTGGTCGCAAAACAGCCCGTGGACGAACTGACCATTTCCAGCACCTTGCGCGCTGGGCTGTCCGGCCTGACCAAAACGATGGCTAATCAATTGGGGGCGGACAACATCACCGTCAACGCCGTGCTGATGGGACACATTCTGACCGACCGGCAACAGCATCTGGCCGACGCCGTAACCCAGGCGCAAGGCATCACACACGAGCAATACTTTGAACAGAAGGCGGCGGAAATCCCTTTGCGCCGCATCGGTGAACCGCGCGAAGTCGGCGAAGTCGTGGCCTTTCTGGCTTCCGAACGCGCGAGCTATGTCACCGGCGTTTCGCTGCAAGTGGACGGCGGCATCATCAAAGGGACGATGTAAATTCGTTCGCGAAATCAATCAGACAGAGACAGGATTCTCAGGATTTGTCACAGGATGGACAGGATTAGCCAAATGGCTTGCCGGCATTCTCCTAAAAACATCCTGCCCATCCTGAAGAAATCCTGGTCATCCTGTCTAGAGGCTGTGAGCTGGTTCGCGAAATCAATCAAACAGAGACAGGATTCTCAGGATTTGTCACAGGATGGACAGGATTAGCCAAAAGGCTTGCCAACATTCTTCTAAAAACATCTTGTTCATCCTGAAAAAATCCTGGCCATTCTGTCTAAATGCCGGATTCTATAAACCCAATCACGAGGAACAAGAATGAAACTGCTTGAAGGTAAATCCGCAATTGTCACAGGCTCCGGCAGAGGCATTGGCCGCGCCGTGGCGACGCTTTTCGCCGAACACGGCGCGCACGTGGTGGTCAACGATCTGGACGGCGAAGCGACCGAAAGCGTCGTCAATTCCATCAACGCTTCGGGCGGCGTGGCCACTGCTTGCGCGGGCAGCGTCACCGCGCCGGACTTTCCCGAACGCATCGTGCAAACCGCCGTGCAGGAATTCGGGCGGCTGGACATTATCGTCAACAACGCCGGCTACACCTGGGACGGCGTCGTTCAAAACATCACCGATGAAATGTGGGAGGCGATGATCGCCGTTCACCTGACCGCGCCGTTCAAGATCATTCGCGCAGCCACGCCTTACATGCGCGAAGCCGCCAAACAGGAAATCGCCGAAGGCCGGCGCGTCCATCGCAAGATCATCAATGTCTCTTCAACTTCCGGCGTGGCGGGCAATCCGGGACAGGCCAATTATTCGGCGGGCAAAATGGGCATTGTCGGCGTCACCAAAACCCTGGCCAAAGAGTGGGGACGCTTCAACATCAACGTCAACGCCGTGGCTTACGGCTTCATCGAAACGCGCCTGACCGCCGCCAAAGAAACCCAATCGCCGGTTCACGTCGGCGAGAACGAAATCCAACTCGGCATTCCTGACCAAATGCGCAAAATGGCCATGAACTTCATTCCGCTCGGACGCGCGGGCACGCCGGAAGAAGCCGCCGGGCCGGTGCTGTTTCTGGCTTCGCCGCTGTCGGATTACGTCACTGGGCATGTGTTGCTGGTTACGGGTGGCTCTTACGTATAGGCCGAAACAGGGGAGCGCGCGGGCGGAGCTTGCGTCGGCGGTGCAAGCAAATGCTACTTGCACCGCCGGGTTCTCAATCTCAACAGACAAAATCAATTTTCCGCTTTCAGTTTGTGAAAACGACTTCATCAGTCACT
>CAZRXE010000026.1:0-3032 GCA_964603695.1 uncultured Heliomicrobium sp. | reverse complement strand
GCAGCCAGTCCGCCGTTTCAGTGGTGCTGGCAAAAGTGCCGGGAAAGATTTCCGAATGCGTGACGATCATCTGTTTGCGACCGGCCACGGCGTCGCGCGCGAACTTCAGGAAGATTTCCAGATTCTCCGCCTCAAGCTGCGATTCCTGCCCCCTGTCCGGGCTGGTGCCCTGACCGGGTTTTCCGCCGACGTAACCGGCGTGCAAGCCGTCAATCAACAACACGCGTATGACGCGGGCGTAATGCTCCGACACTTTCAAAATCTCGCGCACTGCGCCGTAACCCGCGCTCCAGGCCGTCAAACTGACGGACGAAAACTTCAAGCCGGATTTGGTTTCGGCTTCGGCCAGCAAGCGGGAAAATAATCGCGCGTCGGCAAAGGGTTTGGCATAAGCGCCAGAACCCGCGCCGATTTGGACGGCAATGACCGCCGTGTCACCCGCTTTGGTTGCCGACACTTCCGGCAGCCAGGTTCCGCCGTGAAAGTGAATGAACAGCGGCACGGCGGATTTCCGTTTCAGATTCGCCGGAATGAACAACTCGCCGAGTTCCAGCTTTTCGCGGTGCCCCGCAGGCGATTCCTGTTTCAATCGCGGATGCGGGCGTGTGTGTTCCACCATCGGCGAAGGATTCTGGCTCGCCTGGGAAAATGACGCCGCCGCCAACACCGCGCAGATCACAGCCATTTGCGCCGCTTGCCTGAAATTTGTCCACACCATTTTCATTTGCTCACTCCTGAATTACCGGCGTTCGGTTTTCGCCGATTCGTGTTTGGGGATTTGCCTCCACACACCGTGCAAAATTCTCCACGGCTGCCGGCCAAAATTGTTTTTAACTCCATATTCGGTCTGAATCGGGGATTCATCTCCACACTCTGTGCATCTTCTTCCGCATAAAATTGGTCAGTCCTCTTTCGCTTTCCCAATAAAAGCAGAACCGCGCCGAACAAGACAATCACGCGAAAACACGCTGAAAAGCTTGTCCAGCAAGGCTTCCGCGAAGTTAGGCGCGAAGAATCATCATGACAAAAGTCTTGTGGTATGACCATTGCTACGCGAATGGGCGTAGTTCAACGGCCAAGCAATCAAGTGGATTCAACAACAGCTAATAGCCAAATAAGGAGGGCCTATGGTGTTTGATCGCGTTTTCCATCCGACGAAGTTCAAGCTTTTATGCTCGAACCCAAGATGCATCCGGCGGGTCATTCAACCAAACGGAATGATCGAAGAACATCGGGAACGAATGCTTCATTATCGTTCGGAAAGCTTCGGTCCGATTCGATTGATGTTCCTGCGCGCACTTAATGAAAGCTACTACCAGATTGAACAGGGAAATCATCACACTTACTACTGCCCGTCATGTTTCGAGATCAAGAAAATCATCGAATGGCGAGGCGACATCATTGATATGTACGTGGAAGATTTCGACGAGATAAATCTCTCCCGGTGAGAGACGATTTGCCCCAAAGGGTCTCAGCCAAATTAGCGTAAGCCGTCCTCAGCGCAGCACAAGCGTCCTCAGCCTTAATTCAAGCGTCCTCAGCGCTGCACACAAGCGTCCTCAGCCTACTCAAAGCGTCCTCAGCCATTAGCTATCCATCGAACAAATCCGGCCCGGACTTCCCTGCCCGCGCCATTTGATGAATGGCTAAAATCCGTCTTGTCGCCTTCGATTCGAGACGCTAGCAGACCCGCCTTGTCATCCGATTCAATTACGTCAATCACCCGGAGGCTTCCGCTTGGAACCCATTTCGCACTTCTTTTATTCGCATCGCCTGAAACTGCAATTCTGGGATTGGGGAACCGAAGGCAAACCCACGATGATTCTGGTTCACGGCGGATTGGATCACGCCCGCAACTGGGATTGGGTGGCGCGAGCGCTGCGCGACGATTTCCACGTTTACGCCATTGATCTGCGCGGGCACGGCAACAGCCAGCACGCGCCCGGCGCGCTTTACACCCTGGCCGAACACGTCCTGGATTTGTCCGCGCTGGCCGATGTCATCAACGACTATCCGATCTACATCATAGGCCATTCCCTGGGCGGCATCGTTTCGCTGATTTACACCGGAACCTTTCCTGAAAGAGTCAAAAAGCTGGTTGCCATCGAAGGCCTGGGCCCGCCGCCGAATCATCACATTCACGATCCGGCGTCAAAGCGCATGCGACGCTGGGTGGAAGGCATTCGCAAAACCGAAAAACGCGAGCCGCACAGTTACCCAAATCTGGACACCGCCGTGAGCCGAATGAAGGAAGCCAATCCGCATTTGTCCGACGCCGTTGCGCGGCATCTGACCTTACACGGAACCAACTGGAATTCGGATGGTTCGCTGACCTGGAAGTTCGACAACTTCGCGCGCCCGTTTCCGCCTTTTGGGCAAAACCTGGACGATATGCGCGAACTGTTCGGCCAGATCACCTGTCCAACGCTGCTGTTTTGGGGAATGGAAAGCTGGGCGCAAGACCCTGAAAAAGACAATCGCGCGGCGGTCATCAAAAATCACAAACTCATCAAAGTCCCCAACGCCGGCCACTGGGTACATCACGACCAACTGGAACTGTTTTTGACGGAAACGAAAAAGTTTCTGGCCGACTGAAGCGTCAAACGTCGTAATCAATCACCACCGGCGCGTGATCCGAAAACATCTGCTCGCCGTGAATGACCGGCGAATGCGCAGCCTTGTTCAAGCCCGGCGTGGTGAAATGGTAATCCAGCCGCCAGCCGACATTGTTGGCTCGCGCGTTACCGCGATTCGACCACCACGAGTAATGTGCGGCTTCAGGGCCGACCAACTGCCGGTAAGTGTCGTGAAAGCCTGCTTCCAAAAAGCGCGTCAGCCAGGCGCGCTCTTCGGGCAGAAAGCCTGAATTCTTCTGATTGCTCCGCCAATTTTTCAAATCGATTTGCTGGTGCGCGATGTTGAAGTCTCCGCAAAAGATCAGTTCGCGTTTGCTTTTGCGCAGGCGCTGGCAATGCCGCAGAAATTCGTCCATGAAATTCAGCTTGATGGCCAGCCGCTCCGGGCCGCTGGTG
>CAZRXE010000025.1:0-9389 GCA_964603695.1 uncultured Heliomicrobium sp. | reverse complement strand
AACCTGAAACATTTATGACGGAGCCTTCATCACAGGAAGTGACGCAGTTGCTGCTCGCCTGGGGCCAGGGGAACGAGGCCGCGCGCGATCAGTTGATCCCGCTCGTCCACCGGGAGTTGCGTCGCCTGGCGCGCGGACATTTGCGCCGCGAGCAGCCGGATCACACGCTGCAAACTTCCGCGCTGGTCAATGAGGCTTATCTGCGGTTGGTGGATCAACACGTCTCCTGGCAAGGCCGCGCGCATTTCTTCGGCATTGCGGCGCGGTTGATGCGGCAGATTCTGGTGGATCACGCGCGGGCACGATTGCGGTTCAAACGCGGCGGCGACCAAGTGCAGGTTTCGCTGGCCGAGGCCGCACAATTGGCCGAGGCGAAAAGCGCCGACCTGCTCGCGCTCGACGACGCGCTGCAAACCCTCGCCATCATGGATTCGCAGCAAGGCCGGATCGTGGAATTAAGATTTTTCGCCGGTTTGACGATTGAAGAAACAGCCGAAGTGATAGGACTTTCGACCGCCACGGTCGAACGCGAATGGCGCGCAGCCAGAGCCTGGCTGCGCGTGGAACTCTCGAAATAATGGAAAGCGACAATGACTCCTGAGCGTTGGCAGCAAATCGAAAGGCTCTTCCAGGAGGCACGGGCACTGGATGCCGCCGCACGCAAACCCTTTCTGACGGCAGCCTGCGCCGGCGACGAGGAATTGCGTCGCCAGGTCGAAGTCATGCTCTCAGCCGATTCGCAACCGGACGTGTTGCTCGACCGGCAGGCTTATGCCACGTCACCGGAACTGTTCAGCGCCGCCGAAGATCAATTTCAGTCGCGGCTCCTGTCGCAGACACAATCGCCGGACGAGCCGGCATCCGACGCTTTGGCAGGGCAGTGCATCAATGGTTATCAACTCCTGCGAGAGATCGGGCGCGGCGGAATGGGCGAAGTCCATTTGGCTTATGACATCCGGCTGGGGCGGCACGTGTCGTTGAAGTTGCTGCTGCGGCGTTTCACCAGCGACCCTGAGCGCGTGAGCCGCTTTGAGCGCGAGGCCCGCGCGGCCAGTGCCCTGAATCATCCGAACATTCTGACGATCTACGACTTCGGCGAGCAGGACGGGCGGCATTACATCGCCGGCGAATACGTCGAAGGCCGCACGCTGCGCGCCGTACTCAAGGACGGGCCGCCGGCGGTGAATGTGGCGTTGGACATCGTCATACAGATTGCCGGCGCACTCGCCGCCGCCCATCAGGCGGGCATCGTCCACCGCGACATCAAACCCGAAAACGTCATGCTGCGGCCTGACGGCTACGTCAAAGTACTCGATTTCGGGTTGGCGAAACTGACCGAACACACATCATCGGAGGATGCCAACACGGCGGCCTCGCATCCGAACCGGTTCGAGACGCGGCCCGGAGTGGTGCTGGGCACGGCGAATTACATGTCGCCCGAACAGGCGCGCGGGCAAGAGGTGGACGCGCGCAGCGACCTGTTTTCGCTCGGCGTGGTGCTTTATGAATTGCTGACGGGCGAACGCCCTTTCACCGGCGCGACGCGCAATCATGTGCTGGTGGCGATTCTGGACAAAGAACCGCCGCCATTGACCGCGACGACGCTGCAACCGCTGCTCGACCGCGCACTGCACAAGGAACGCGACAAACGATACGCATCAGCGACGGAGATGCTCGCGGCCTTGCAGCAGGCGAAAAGGGATTGGGAGTTCGCCGAACAGTTGCAGGGCGCGCGCACCAGCGGCGCGCTCGCCGTCAACACAGCCGTCACCACTGCCGGCAACGCCGCCGCCGCCCACACAGTGTCGAGTGCCGAATACATCGTCGGCGAATTCAAGCAACACAAACGCGCTGCGCTGGCGATCTTGCTGGCGGTACTCTGCCTCATCGCCGGTCTCCTCTACTACCGTTCGAGCAGCTCGCCCAGCGGCGCAATTGATTCGCTCGCCGTCCTGCCGTTCACCGATCAGACGCGCACGCCTGAAAGCGGTTACCTCGCCGACGGCCTGACCGAAAGCATCATCAACAATCTCGCGCAATTGTCCGAGGTGACAGTGATCGCGCGCGCATCCGTTTTCCGTTTCAAGAACAAGACCGACGACCCGCTCGGCGCGGCGAAAAAGCTGGGTGCGCGCGCGGTCGTCGTCGGCAGCCTGCTGCAACGGGGCGACACGCTGACCGTCAGCGCGGAACTGGTGGATGTCGCGCAGAACAAACAACTCTGGGGGCAGCGCTACCCGGACCGCCGCGTGGACGACATTTTCGCCATTCAGGAAGAAATCGCGCGCGAGATTTCCACGCGACTGCGCGTCAAGCTTACGGACGCCGAGCGCAGGCAACTCGCTCGCCGACCGACCGAAAACCTGAAGGCATTTCAGTACTACACACAAGGCCGCACGGCGATTCAACAGCGCACGCGCGAAAATGCGCTGACAGCCATCGGCCATTACGAAAGGGCGCTGGCCGAAGACCCCAACTACGCGCTGGCTTACGCCGGACTGGCCGAGGCCTACACGATTCTGGGCGCGCGCGCTTACATTCCGCCCAGCGAGGCGCGGCGCAAAACCGAAGAGACGGCGCGCAAGGCGCTCGCGCTCGATGAAAACCTGGCCGAAGCCTACACCGCGCTGGGCCAGACCTGGTGGTATGCGCCGTACAATTTCACGCTCACCGACCGCGCTTTCCGTCGGGCCTTGGAACTCAATCCGAATCTGGCGAGTACCTACGCCTATTTAGGCTACTCGCTCGCGGGGCAGAGCCGCTTTGAAGAAAGCATCCGGGCGATTGCCAGGGCGCGTGAACTCGATCCGCTCTCGCCCGCCATCGCGCGCACAGAAGCGCTGCCTTACCTGCTCAAACGCGATTACGCACGGGCGCTGGAACTCCTGCATCAAGCCACCGAACTCGGCCCGCCTTTCACACAAACCTGGGAAATCGGCGCGTATTTGCCCACCCGTTTATACAATCAGGCGCTCAGGGAATTGGAGCAGGCCAAACGCACGCGCCCGAACGACGCTTTGTTGATCGGCAGCACAGGAATTGTTTACGCCGCGCAAGGCAAACGCGCGGAAGCATTGCAAGTCATCAAAGAACTGGAAACGATGTCCGGCGCGAGCCTGAGTCAGGCGAACTGGGTAACAAAGATTTACGCAGTACTCAATGAGCAGGAAAAAGCGCTGAGCTTGCTGGAAAAAAGTCTGGCGGCAGACGAGATTGGCGTCTTTTACAAGAACGAACCGATTTGGGATACGCTACGCAACACGCCGCGCTTCGCCGAGTTGGTGCGGCGAATGGGCATTCCGCAATAAACGAGACAAGAAGCACTCCACAAGTATGACGCCCGAACGTTGGCAACAGGT
Organism: uncultured Heliomicrobium sp.; assembly: GCA_964603695.1. GTDB lineage: Bacteria > Acidobacteriota > Blastocatellia > RBC074 > RBC074 > RBC074. Next base: position 6,030 of record CAZRXE010000025.1, on the reverse strand, counting down.
CAAAGCCGTCTTTCAAGCCGCATTGGAAGCCGACCCGTCCGCGCGCGCCGCCTTCCTGATCGAAGCTTGCGCGAACGATGACGCATTGCGCGAGCAAGTCGAAAAGCTGCTCGCCGCCGACGCCGATGCCGCACCGCTGCTTGATCATCCCGGCCTGGCGGCTTTCGCGGCGCTGCCGTCCCTGTCTTCCGCCACTACCTTTTTCGGTGTCTTACCCGCGCGCGATGAAGCGCCCGTGGCTGCCGGGCAAATGGTCGGCAGCTATCGGCTGGCGCATGAAGTAGGGCGCGGCGGCATGGGCGCGGTTTACCTGGCGCACGATATGCGGCTGCGACGGCGTGTCGCTTTGAAGCTCCTGCCGCAACGCCTGACGGGCGACCCCGAGCGCGTACGACGCTTTCAACGCGAAGCGCGCACGACCAGCGCCCTGAATCATCCGAACATTCTGACGATTTACGATTTCGGCGAACACGACGGACGGCATTACATCGCCTCGGAATTCATCGAAGGCCGCACCCTGCGCGCATTGCTCAATGACGGCCCGCCTGCTTTGCCCTCGTGTAAAGACGCCCTGGACATCGTCATACAGATTGCCGGTGCGCTCGCCGCAGCGCATCAGGCGGGCGTCATCCACCGCGACATCAAACCCGAAAACATCATGCTCAGACCGGACGGTTACGTGAAGGTGCTGGATTTCGGCCTGGCGAAACTGACCGAACACACCTTGTCTGAAGACGCGGATTCGGCGGCGTCCGACAGCGGTTCGTTTGAAACACAACCGGGCATAGTGCTGGGCACGGTCAGTTACATGTCGCCCGAACAGGCTCGCGGGCAGAAGCTGGATGCGCGGACGGACATCTTCAGTCTGGGCGTGGTGTTGTATGAATTGCTGAGCGGCGTGCGGCCTTTTGACGGCGCGACGCGCAATCACCTGCTGGTGGCGATTGTGGACGAAGCCGCGCCGCCGTTGCCGTCCGCGTTGCCTGCGGCGGTGCCGCCGCTAGTCAATCGCATGCTGGCGAAAGATCGTACGGCGCGTTACGCGACGGCACAGGAACTGCTTGACGCATTGCGGCAGTTGAAAGACGAACTGGTTGCCGCCGACATCCGGTCGAGCGGTTCAATGGCGGCGGTCGCGCCGGAACTGAATGCGCGTGAGTTTCTAAGCACATTGAAACAACACAAGCTGGGCGCGGTCTTGCTGGCGGCTCTGCTGTTGCTAGGTCTGGCGGGCGCGGGCGCAGGCTGGTTGCACTGGTTGCGCCCCACGCCGCGCGCGCCTTTCGCGCAATTCCAGCTCAAACCATTGACGAACACAGGCAATAACACAGGCGTACTCTCGCCCGACGGCAAATCCATCGCGTTCGTGCAGACGCTCGACGAAAAGTTGCAACTCTGCGTGCGTTCGACGGTGGGCGGCGACTTGCGGGTCATCGTGCCGCAATTGTCCGCGACGTTGTGGGGCAAGGGGTATTCGCCCGATGGCCAGTGGCTCTATTACGTGCTGGCCGAAGCGCCCGGACGATTGATGCGAGTACACACGCTGGGCGGGACGCCGCACGAGGTGTTGCGCGACATCTCAACAATTGGCAACGCTTCGTTCTCGCCCGATGGCCGCCGCATGGTGTTCAAACAAATGTACGCCCTGACCCTGGCCGATGCAGACGGCAGCCACCGGCAAACCTTCGCGGAATTTCCCGCCACGATGGAGATTCTGGGACTGGCCTGGTCGCCAGATGGCCACACGATTGCTTACATTCTGGCCGACCGGCAGCCGGGCGGGACGGAATACTACATTGCCGAGCGGCCCGTCGCGGGCGGCCCGGAACGCGTGATTCTGGCGCGGCAACGAAAATCGCTGTCTTTTCTGATCTGGCTGCCGAAGGGGCAAGGGTTGCTGACGTTGCAACGCGAAACCGCCACCGGCAATCGTCAGCTTTATCATCTGGCATATCCCGACGGCCAACTGCGCCGGCTGACGCAAGACGCCAATGATTACTTCGATCCCAGCCATGCCGCCGTGCCCAACGAACAGGTGCTGCTGGTGCAAAGCGCGCGTCCGGCCACCGTCTGGCTGACGCCGCTGGACGCGCCGCAACGCGCCAAACCTCTGACCGGCGGTGCCGGGCCTTATGACGAAATCGAGTGGCTGCCTAATGGACGCTTGCTTTACCAACTGTGGGACAAGGGAAAGACCAATCTGTGGCAAACGGCTCTGGACGGCGCGCCGGCGCGCGCGCTCTTCACCGATGAGGCTTTTTATCATTATCCGTCGGCCTGCGATGACGGGCAGTTGGTCTTTGCCGCCACGCGATCAGGTGCCTGGCAAATCTGGCGCGCGAACGCGGACGGCGGCAACCTGACCCAGTTGACAACGACTGGCGGTCTCTTTCCCACCTGTTCGCCGGATGGGCGATGGGTTGTTTACGACCATCTGGTCAACGGCAAGACCGAACTTTGGCAAGTGCCGTTGCGCGGCGGGAAGCCACAACCTTTGCCGGCAACCAACGCGACAATGTCGCGCGCTACGTTTTCTCCCGATGGGCAGTGGCTGGCGTGTGACTATCAGGAACCCGGAGCTTCTCGCAACCAACTCGTCGTGCTGCCTTTTCAAGACGGGCAGGCCGGCGCGCCGAGCAAGTCCTTCGCTGATTCCTTCGGTTACGGCAAGGCATACTGGACGCCGGACAGTCGCGCCCTGGTCTTCATCAGCGAACGCGATGACAGCCGCGTCATCAAGTTGCAACCCCTGGACGGCGGCGCGGCGCGCACTTTGTTGCGCATCGAAGGCGAAACGCTCTTTTGGGCCTCGCCCTCGCGCGATGGCAAACAACTGGCCTACACGCGCGGACGTTATAGCAACGATCTGGTGTTGCTGACCGAGACAAAGTGACGACTTTGCCGGCATCCACCGCAAACACGCCGCCACTATGCAGGCATTCATTTTCATTTGAAAAGCGGCAGACTGGCCCCAGGCGTCAGTCTGCCGCTTTCGATTTTCCATCCCGAATCGGTTACGGCGCGAAAAAGCCGCTCACATCCACCACCAAATCCGTCTGCGTCAGCGTGAAGATATTGAACATCCCGTTTGCGCCGAGACCGGCCGTGAAGTGACGGTTCAAGATCTGTCCCGCCGCGAAGTTCGATGAAGCCACCAAAGGCTGCGCCGCGCCGTTAGGCCAGAAGGTCAGAAAACCCGCTTGGTTATTGACCACCGTCGCATTACCCACGATGGCCAACGCATTCGCTGCGATGGTCTGCCCACCACAGACCCCACGCGCTTGTTGCTGCCGCGTCGAACCCGCCGCCAGCGGCGCGCCCGGCGTGTAACACCCCGCCAAACCGGCGCGCGTTTCCAGCAACCGCACCGGCGCGGAGAGTGGATAGAACAACAAGCCCGCGCCGTTGGCATCATTGACATCCGTCGAGTAATAGCCAAGCACGTCCACGACCATATCAATACTTGTGGTCGTGAAAATGTTGAACTGGCCCGACGCCGACAGCCCAACCGTGAACGGTGCATTCATCACCTGCCCCGCGCCGAAGTTGGAACTCGCCGCCAACGGGCGCGCAACGCCGCTGGGATATAACGTCACGTAGCCCGCGCCGCCATCGAGCGTTGTCGCGTTGCCGACAATCGCCAGTGCCGAAGCCGGAATCGTCACACTGTCGTAAGTGACACGCGCTTGCTGCGGAGTGTCGGCATTGGCTGCCAGTTTGACGCCGGGCGTGAAAGCCCCGCTGAAACCTGGGCGCGTTTCCAACAACCGAATCGGTTTGGGCAGTGGATGGAAATACAGCCCGGCAAGGTAAGGCTCTGCGTAATAGCCTGTGATGTCCACCACGACGTGCGTGTTCGAGGTGACGAAGATTTTGAAGGCTCCATCGGTATCACTCAATCCGACGGTGAAAACGTTGTTGATGATTTCGTTCGGCGCGTAATTGGAATTGGCGACCAGCGGTTGCGCGGCATCGCTGGGATAAAGCGTCAGGTATCCGCCGCCGGATTGCACGGTGGTGATGTTACCGGTAACAGCCATTGCACCCGCCGGAATGGTGACGCCGTCGCAAGTCCGCCGGGCAATTTGCGTGCGCGAAGTGTTGGCTTGAATTTGCGTGCCCGGCGCGTCGCAACCGATTTGTCCGGGCCGCGTATCGAGCAGGCGCAACGGCTTCGACAGAGGATAAAACTGCAAACCCGTCACCGGATTGACTCCCGGATTGATCGTCATCGTGTAGGCTCGCGTTCCCTGGCAGCCGTTGGCATCCACGGTTTTCATCGTAAAGTTGAATGTGCCGGCAACGGTCGGCACGCCGGACAGCACGCCGGTTTGCGAATTCAGCACAAGGCCGTTTGGAAACGTGCCGATGTCCACCTGGAACGCATACGGCGCAGCGCCGCCCGAAGCCGCGAAGGTTTGCGCATAACCTTGCCCAGCCACACCCGTGGGCAAAGTCGGGTTCAAGGGAAAAACCGTCAGCGAAGGACAATTGTTATCCACCACGATCAACGTGAAGCTGGTGTTGGTGGACAAACCGCAGTTGTCAATCGCCGCCACATTGACGGTGTGATTGCCGGCGGGCGCGGCGTTGGAAATGGTGACGATGCCTGTCGCGCTGTCGGTTGAAATTGTGCCGGTCAGCGCGGGCGTGATGTTGGCGACGAGGACGTTGCTGACGCCGCCGTTGTCGCTCGGCCCGGACGCCGGGCTGATGGCCACTGCGCCGCCCTGATTGACGAAATGAAACGGGTTGTAATCAAGCACGGGCGGCGTGTTCGGATTGATGTTGATCGCCAACGCGGTTTGATTGAACGCGCCTTCGCTGTCGGTGACGCGCAAAGTGAAAACGCCGCTCGCGGCATTGCAAAGGACATTGATGTTGGCCAGCACCTGCCCCGCGCCGTTGACGAAGAGCGAGGAAACCGTCACGCCATTGACGGTTGCGCCGCTGCCGCCATTGACGGTGATTTGCAAGGTGTTGGCCGCCTGCTCGTTGTCGCTGACCGTGGCAATGACAGAGGTTGCCGCGCCGCTGCCCGCCGTGCGGTTAAACACTGCTGCGGCATTGGTGATTTGCGGCGCGCTGTTGAACGGGCGATAGGCGTGCGCCGCGCCAGTGTTGTTGCTGTCGGCGTAAGCACCTGCGGCCAGCGTGTTTCCGCCAATCGCAACGTGATAACCGAAATATTGCGTCGCCGTTTGCGGAGGCGTCAGTCGCGGCGACTGGCTCCACACGCCGTTGCTGCGTTCATAGACATAAGCCGCGCCGTTGCCGGTGACGTTGCTGATGGTTTTGCTGAATGCGCCGATCAGCGCGCGGTCGCCGACCACGGCCACACTCCAACCGAAGTAATCTCCACTTGCGCCGTCATTCGCGGTCAGCTTCTGCTGCTGATTCCAGAGCGTTCCCGACCGCGTGAACACGTAAGCCGCGCCCTGATACGAATTGAACCCGATCTGATCCGCCCACGCACCGACCAGCGCAGTGTCGCCGCTGAGCGCCACGGAGTGGCCGATGCCGTCATTAACCGCCGCACCGTTGAAGTTCAATTCCTGTTGAAAGCTCCACGTTGTGCCGTTGCGCATGTACACATAAGCCGTGCCTTGTCCGCCGTTGCCGCCATTCGCGCCAACCAAAATCGAATCGCCGCTGAGCGATACACTCTGGCCGAAGTAATCATTCGCCGCGCCGTCATTGGCCAACAGCTTTTGTTGCTGACTCCAGGTTGTGCCGCTGCGCGTGAAGATAAACGCCGAACCCTGATGCGCGCTGAGCAAGCTCAGAGTTTCTTCCGTGCCAACGGCCAACGTGTTGCCGTCCAGACTGACGCTTTTGCCGAAGCGATCTCCCGCCCCACCGTTGACGGGCGACAGTCGCTGTTGCTGCGTCCAGCTCGCGCCGTTTTTGATGAAGACATACACCGCGCCTTTGTCGTTGTCTTCGCCGGGCGCGCCGATGGCGATGCTGTTGCCGTTGGTGGCCACGACGCGGCCAAACTCCCTGACGTTCGCGCCGGCCACAAAAAGC
>CAZRXE010000024.1:0-5228 GCA_964603695.1 uncultured Heliomicrobium sp. | reverse complement strand
ATTGAACGGCCAGTCCTCGCTGCGCCGCGTCGAGCTGAATACAGGACAGGTGCTTAGGAAACTGGATGTCTCCTCGCAATTTTTCGCCGAAGGTTTGGCGCTGCTCAACAACAAGCTCTATCAGTTGACCTGGGTGACGCAGACTGGATTTATTTATGACCTCGATTCATTCGATAGACGCGGAACCTTTGGCTACACGGGCGAAGGCTGGGGACTAACGCATAACGGCCAGTCGCTGATTCTGAGCGACGGAACCAATCAGATTCGTTTTCTCGATCCTGAAACCTTCCAGGTGCAGCGAACCATCAACGTGCTGGACGGCAACACGCCCGTCCGACAATTAAATGAACTGGAATTCGTCAAAGGCGAAATCTTCGCCAATATTTGGTTTTCCGACCGCGTAGCGCGCATTGATCCGCAAACAGGCCGCGTCAATGGCTGGCTTGATTTCTCCCAATTGCGCTCGCTTGGCGGACGCATCTCCACGGACAATGTGCTCAACGGCATTGCTTACGACGAAACGGGCGACAGACTGTTTTTGACCGGCAAAAACTGGCCGCGTTTGTATGAAGTCAAACTGGTCACTCGCCACGCGCCGCCCAGCCGCTAAAGCTGTAAGGTTTTCAAATTCACTGAAACGCGCGAAGTCATTTTCAGCACTTCGCGCGTTTTGTCGTTTGTGACGGAATTTTGTGGAACTTTCAATCGCCCAAACCCGAATTGCCAGCGACAACGATTTCAAACCGCAAACCCACAGAAAGTAAGGAATGCTGGCAAACCGTAGCGACGAAGAATTGCTTGGACTGTTGCGCGAAGGCGATGAAGACGCCTTCCTTGCGCTTTATCGCCGCCGGCAAAACGGGATTTACCGTTTCGCCCTGCGCATGAGCGGTTCGGAATCCGTCGCCGAGGATGTCACGCAGGAAGTATTCATGCACCTGATGCGTGGCAATGGACATTTCGACGCGACGCGCGGTTCGTTTCAAGCTTATTTGTTCGGCATTGCGCGCAATCAAGTGCTGCGGCGGTTTGAACGGGAGAAAGCCTACCAGCCGATCAACAGCGAAGAGGAAGAATCCGATTCCCTGCTCCCCGAAGGTTTGATTGTGACCGGCGACCCGCTGCTTGATCTAACCCGCCGCGAAACGATTGATGCGGTCAGGCAAGCCGTTCTGGGGCTGCCCGCGCATTACCGCGAAGTCGTGGTGCTATGCGATCTGCACGAGATGAGTTATCAGGAAGCGGCGCAAATTCTGGATTGCGCCATCGGAACTGTTCGATCCAGGCTGCACCGCGCGCGCGCCATTTTGGTGCAACGCCTGCGCAGGCTGAATTCGGAAGTGAATCTCCGCCAAACCGCAACCGTGGCGGAAACTGTTCAATGTTTTATTTGAGGCGATTATGAACTGCCGGCAATTTGAATCCATCGTGACCGATCTGGCGCGCAACAAGCCCATGGCGGCCGGTTTGCGCGAAGGCGGCTTGTCTCACGCCGATGCCTGCGAACAATGCGACGCGCGTTTGTCTGATGAACGCGCCCTGAGCGCCGGACTGAAAGCCTGTGCAGACGATCTGAACCAAACCGCCGCGCCGCAACAGATCGAAACCGCGCTGCTGGCAGCTTTTCGCCGGCAAGCCGAAAGCTCTGAACACCCGCTGGCATCAGCGTTGGCATCTAATGTCGTCGCGCTGCCAGTCAGAAATCGTCGGCCACAAATTTGGGTATTTGCCGCCGCCGCCGCGATTTTGATCGCGGCCTTGACCTTCGCGGCTTCGCAATTGATCGGAAAGCCGTCCGCAATAGAACCGACAATTACGTATTCGCCAAGCCCGCAAGCTCCGCCCACTGAGAAGGCTGAAAAGAAAGACAACGATGTCGCGCTCGATATTGCCGAGCCGGACAAAAAACTGCCGGTCAAATCGCGCAAGAAACGTTTGACCCGCCAACCGCAAGACCGTTCACAAGTGGTGGCCAGCCTGGGCGAATTTACGCCGGTTTTCGGCGATGAAATCGGGCAGGAAGTCGCGACGGACTTCTTCCCGCTCGTGTATGAACAAGGTTCGCAGCCGCTGGAAAGCGGCCAATTGATTCGCGTGCAAATGCCACGCTCGGCGCTGGCTTCATTCGGATTGCCGGTCAATTTCGAGCGCGCCAATGTTCCCGTCAAAGCGGACGTGCTGCTGGCCGAAGACGGCTCCGCACATTCCATTCGCTTTGTTCGCTAATTCCCGTATCAGTACCGCGAGCGGTACTGATACGGCACTTCCCCAAACTCAAAACACAAGGAGAGAGAAACTTATGAAACTTCGTAAACAAGCATTCGCCAGTTTTGTCTGCTCGCTGGCGCTCGTCGGAAATTCCTTCGGCGTGGCGGCGCAAGACAAGGCCGCGACTCAAGGACAATCAGGAAAAGTCACCGTCAGAACTCCCGACGGCCAGACCAAAGAATTCACAGTGGAAGGCAACGGCGCTGTGTTCGTGGATCAGAACGGGCAGCAAGTTCGCATCACCCGCACCGGAAAAGAAGGCACTGGTCAAACCGGCTTTGTCGTCGGCTCCGGCGGCGCGGGCGCAACCTTCTTCAGCCAGGACGGTGTGACGCGCAGCTTGCAAGGCCAGGATTTTGTTTTCGTGAATGGTCAGTCCGGCGGCGGTGGCGGTTCAACTTTCAGCTTTGTTTCTTCCGAAATGAGCTTCGACACGAAACAGGTCAAAGGCGCACCGTTTTCCGCCGAGGTTGAAAACGAAACCGTTCAAACACTGGCGGACGGCAATCGCATCGTGCGCAAATCCGGCGGCGCGATTTACCGCGACAGCGAAGGCCGCACCCGTCGCGAAAGCACCATCAATGCCATCGGCCCATTTGCCGGAAGCGATGCGGCGCGCACCATCACCATCAACGATCCGGTCGAAGGCGCGATTTTCTTTTTGGAGCCGAATTCCCGCACGGCCCGCAAACAAAGCACGACTCGCAACTTCACGGCAACAGCCAAAGTCGCCGATGGCTCGCCCGCCGCTCCGCCCAAGAAAATCAATGTTTCAGGTGGCGTGTTGCAAGGCAACGCCATCAAGAAAGTTCAACCAGCCTATCCGCCCATCGCCAAAGCCGCCAAGGCTTCCGGCGCGGTTCAGGTTCAAATCACCATTTCCGAGGAAGGCAAGGTTGTTGAAGCGAGTGCCGTCAGCGGTCATCCGCTGCTGCGCGACGCTTCGGTCGAAGCCGCACGGCAATGGGTTTTCAAACCCGTGGAACTTTCCGGTACTCCCGTCAAAGTTCAAGGCGTTCTGACCTTCAACTTCACGCTGGCAGGCGAAGAAGGCCAAGCTGCCGGTTCGGACGGCTCGCCAACGCCTACTATTTCCAGAGCGCGCATGCCGAAGTTTGAAACCAAAGAAGAATCCTTGGGCAAACAGATGATCGAAGGCATCGAAGCCGAAGGTAAACGTAAGACGACGATCATTCCCGAAGGTGCCATCGGCAATGAACGCGCCATCGAAATCGTTTCCGAATCCTGGTATTCGCCGGAACTGCAAACCACTGTGATGAGCAAGCGCAACGATCCGACGACGACGGGTGAAACCATCTTCCGCATGACCAACATCCGTCGCGGCAACCCGGACGCTTCGCTCTTCCAGGTTCCCTCCGATTACACCGTCAAGGAAGGCGGAGTCGGCGGAACCTTCTTCGGAACAGGCGTAGGAACTGGGGCGGTAGGCGGCGTGGGAGCCGGAGCCGTTCGGCTTCAAACCACCAAGCCGGACAATCAATAACTCCCAACCAGAAACTGGGAAAAAGAAAAGGCGGGCAATATTGCCCGCCTTTTCTTTTCTCGACATCGGTCTCAAACCTTCCGCCGCGCCGGACTTTTGAAAATCTCGCTCAGTTTGCACCGAAACCCCGGCAACAAATCCTCGCTCACCAATTCACAGTCTTCGGCAAACACCACTGGATCAACCGGAGAGCGATACACCGTCACCGTGCGATGTTCCGGTGCGACAATCCAGACTTGTTTGACACCGGCATCGAAGTAATCCCACAACTTGCCTTGTACTTTGTCATAAACATCGTTCGGCGAAACGACCTCAACAGCAAGATCAGGGGCAATCGGCCAGGGGCCTTCCGGCTCACCTTCAGACGGCATGTTTTCAGCCAAAACCACGGCGATGTCCGAAAGTCGTGGCTGCGCGCCAATGGTAAAAGTGGTATCCGGTCCATAAATCCCACCAAAATCGCCGGCCTCAAGATAGTTTCCTATCCGGATGCCGAGCCGCATCATGACTCCGCCGTGCCTTGCTCCCGCCATTTCCTTCGCCTCCCATTGACCGTTAATAAATTCGTATTCCTTGTCAGAGTCAGGAACAGAAATGCTGCTTTCTGTTTGAAAGCCAGGAACAATCTCCAATTCCGCTACTGCTACAGCCATAACTTGCCTCCCCCAAAATTGAACATTACCGACCCCGGTTGTAGGCCATCATTCGGAAAACAGGCAATTAACGAACATACACAAACTCATTCAAGTTCATCGTTGCCAAACACAAATCCACCCAGGCCGCAGCCGTCGCCCCGTCAACGGATTTCAGCGCGGTTTTGACTTCGGCGATTTTTTCGCCGCCGGCAATGCGCCCGCGAATGACGGCGGTTTGGTCTTTCAAAAACGTTCGCGTCAACCGCAATTCCGCCGGACGCGGCAACCGTCCGAGCGCGAGTTCATAGAGCCGGGCGATCATTTTCCCTTCCCTATCGGCTTTCACTTCGCCCGTTTCCCGGAACAAGCGTGCTGCTAATGTCTTGCTTTGTACCAGCATGAAGTCGCTGTTCATCAGCGTCAGCGATTGCAACGCATGAACGCTGACGGCGCGCGCGCCACAGGAACTCATCAAATCCGGCGCGTCGAAAGCCACCAGCATCGGCAATCGAACGTTGCGTTTGCGAATCAGGTACAAGCTGCGGCGCACGTGCTGACGCGGGTCTGGATGCACTGGCCACAAATTGTCCGTTTCGTACTCGGTGAAAATCGTGTCGTAAACTTCAGGCTCCAACGGCACGCGAACTGAAGGCCCGCCCAACTGCTCCGTCAAGCTGCCGTTCACGGCCAACACCGCGTCGCGCAAAGCTTCAGCGTCGAGCCGTTGATGACTTCGCTGCCAAAGCAATTTATTTTCAGGATCGGCTGCCGGCGGCGAAATCGTCGCCTGACCTTGCCGATAAGCGTTCGACAGCACCATC
>CAZRXE010000023.1:0-2091 GCA_964603695.1 uncultured Heliomicrobium sp. | reverse complement strand
TTTGGCGGCGGGTGTTGGCCGGAGTGATTGATCGGTGCGCGCCTTTGCCGTTTTTGGCGTGGGTTTTCCCGCGCTGGACATTGGTTGTTCTGGCGTATCAATTACTTTGCGATTGCACGCCGGAGCGGCGGGGCTTGGGCAAATGGGTGTGTCGGTTGCGCGTGGTGAACGATGCCGACGGCGATTGTCGCGTTTGGCAATCACTGCTGCGACGCGTCGGCACGGCGTTGACGCAAACGGCTTGGACGTTGTGGGAAGGCATTCCTTTTGTGATGGCCTACGAACTGTTGGCGCTGGCTTGCGTGCTGCTCAATGCGGGCGGGCGGCGACCGGAAGATTTCGTCACCGGCACGCGCGTGGTGACGGAACGGGAGTATCGCAAACAATTACAGCCTTCGGCAGCATCCGCGCTGCAAATGAAAACGTGGGACAGACTTTAGTCTGTCGCCAATGTGGACAGACTGAAGTCTGTCCCACAGGAGGGAAAATCATGTTCAAACGAATCAGTCCTTTCGATCAGCTTTGTCAGGAAGCGCAATTGTTACAAGCCTGGAAAAGCGTGGCGGCCAATCGGGGCGGCGCGGGCGTGGACAGGCTTTCGTTGGCGGATTATGCGCAACATCTGGATGTCAATCTGTCGGCGCTGGCGGCGCGGTTGCGCGAAGGGCGGTATTACCCATTGCCGGTGCGCACGGTGGAAATGCGCAAACAGGACGGCGGCGCGCGCAAGCTGGGCATTCTTTCCATCGAAGACCGCATTGTGCAGCGCGCGGCCAAAGACGTGCTGGAACCGCTCTTTGAACCTTCGTTTTGCGACGCCAGTTTCGGGTTTCGTCCGGGGCGTTCGACGGCGTTGGCTGTCAAGCGAGTGTTGGAACAGCGCGCGGCGGGCGATTGTTTCGTGGTGGATGCGGACATCGCTCAATGTTTCGACTCGCTGGATCACGATCTGTTGATGCAATTGTTCAGCGCGCGTATTCGCGACAAACGGTTTCAATCATTGGTGCGGATGTGGCTGGATACGGGCGCGACTTTGCCGAAAGCTTCGGCGGAATCAGGGTTGTATGACCGCGTGACTGGTTGGGTGGCCGATTCGATGGACGGCGCGGTCAAACATTTGTTGCGCGACGGTGACGCCGTGGACTACGGGTACGGCGCGGAGTTGATGGACGGGCAAGAGACGGAGGAAGAATGGCGCGCTCACAAACGCAAGGAAGCGATGAAGCGTTTGGGCAAGGAAGGTTTGATTCTGGCGCTGACTTATTCTGCGCGAGCGCGGAAATTGTTGTCGCCTGTGGGATTGGCGGTGACGGGCGCGGCGGTGATTTCGGCGGCGGCTTATCCGGCGGTTTCGCGCGCTGTGCGCAATTACCTGAACCCGGACGAAGCTCGATTGCACGGCATTGTGCAAGGCGGCGCGCTCAGCCCACTGCTGGCCAATTTGTATTTGCACGAATTGGATGTCGCCGTCACCAAAGCGGGATTTCGGATGGTTCGTTATGCGGATGATTTCGTCATCACTTGTCGCCTCGAATCCGAAGCGCAGCGGGCATTGGAATTCACTGCGCGCAAACTGGCCGAGTTGCGATTGCAATTGCATCCGCAAAAAACGCGCATCCTGCGTTTTGAAGACGGATTGGACTTTCTGGGGTATCGCTTCGATCCGTTTCAAAACAACGCCGCGCCGATTTCCACGCAAGACACTTCGCCTGTGGTCAGAGCGGCGCACGCCATTCGCGAACGCGCGCCCGGCGCATTGGCCGATGCGCAGGCGAAACTTTCGCCGTTGGCCAAACGCGCCGGGCAGCAATTGAAAGACAAAGCGCAGCAGTTGCGCGATTTGCTGGAACGCAACAAGGAACGCAACAAGGAACGGAGGTGACCGATGACGCAACCGGATGAAATTTCGCTACGGCTGGATCGGATTGCGCGCTTGCTGGAAATGAACGGTTACGCGGTGGAGGTGGATTACGCTGGCGCGGTCCTCATCGTCTGGGATGAGAACTGGCCGATTGTGGTGAAGATCAAGCAATAACCCGAATGCCGGATGTCACCGCCTTGCGCGGTGGAGATTCAGGTTGGCAGCTACAC
>CAZRXE010000022.1:0-6298 GCA_964603695.1 uncultured Heliomicrobium sp. | reverse complement strand
GTTTGCCCGCGCTCGACAAAGACTTTCATCCGTTCTGGAATTCGCGCCAGTCGTTCGCCATTTACGCCGGAATTCACATCGGAAGCATTGGCCGGCGCGTTGGACGTCGGCACCGAAATGCCACCTGGCTTCGCGGGCCGCTTTTTAGACTGTGCTGGAACCGCCATGCTGTTTGCCCACAACAGCACTCCACTGAGACAGAAAACAATCCATGGTTTCATTTTTTAGCCCTCAAGAACGCGACCCTGATCTCAAATCGCAAATGGAAAATTGACTTGCCCGCACTGGTCGAGACATTTGGCAAGTTTCATAAGCATTGGAAAGTAGGTGACATTGTTTTCTTCCATTTTCCATATATCAGTTGGAATTTTTCAGTTGTTATTGCTTGCCGATCCTGCCGAGAAATGTCTGAATTGGTTGGTCAATCGCCAATTTCAACTTTCATATCACAAATGGAAAATAAGCCGCGAAGTGTTGTCTACGACTGACGAACAGCCGCCATAAATCGCTCCACCCGACGAGCCTCCACCTCGTTTTGCCACTTTCCTTCCCGTTTGAAAAACGAGCCGATGATGAAGCCGTCCGCGTTCGGCCAGAACTCCGAGATGTTTTTGTCGTCCACGCCCGAACCCAACACCACAGGCAAGCGGCAATGAGCTTTGGCTTCTGCCACGTCGGCGAGTTGCGGCGGATCGCCTGTGACGCCGCCGGTGATGATAACGGCATCGCCGCGCATAAACTCGACGGTTTCGGCCATTCCGCCCAAACTGATGTCTGCGGTGATGGCGTGCGACGAATGCTTTTTCTTCACGTCCGCCCAAACCTGCACGCGCTCCGCGCCAATCTGTTTGCGGTAACGCAACAGCTTGGCGGCGGAAGATTCGATCCAGCCTTCGTCGGCGACGTGTGCGAAAACGAAGCTTTCGGCGCGAATGAAATCCAGATTGGCGGCGTGCGCCACGGCCATCGCTTCCAGATTCGCGCCGGCCAGAATCTGAATGCCGACTGGCAAACTGCTTTCGACTTTGACGGCCTGACCGACCAGCGCCATCGCGGCGACGATTTCCGGGCCGACTTCGCCGCGCAGGTAAGGCACATCGTGCATGTTTTCGATGGCGATGCCGTCCACGCCGGCGTTGCGATAAAGCGCGGCTTCGCGCAGGGCTTGGGCGATGATTTCAGCGACGCTTTGCGAATTGGCTGGCGTGCCGGGCAGCGCGCCGATGTGGATCATTCCGATGACTGGTTTCAAACTAGAAAACAAGGAAGCAAACATGGCAGTTTCCTAAGCCGAGGTGTTTTTCCCGCACCCGGCAATCCGTTAGAATTCGTAACTGTAAACACAGGCGGCGCAAGATAGCATCAAAGCAGGCGTTCAGCGAACACCAATAGCGACGGGAGAAGTAACGCGGGAGAAGTAATAATGATTAGTTTAATCAAGCATCCGAAACGACGTGTGGGATTGACGGTGGCCTTGCTGCTTTCGGTGGCGGTTCACGTGGCAGGCATTTTCATCATCCGTGCCTTGCCGGTGTTTGAAATGGCGCTGAACCTGAACGGCATTGAATTCGTGGATGCGGAATACAATCGCGGCATTCTGATCACCTTCGACAAACCGCTGAAATACCCTTTCGGTTACGCCGGCTTCCGCCCGCCTGAAAAAGTTAAAACCCTGGACGAAGTCAAAAAAGAAGAAGAACGCCGCGCCAGACGCGAAACTGCCAAGCGTGAGGCTGAACGCCGTCGTCAGGAAGAAGAGCGCGAGGAACTCGCCCGGCAGGAAGCTGAAAAGAAAGCCGCTGAAGAAAAAGCCAAACTGGCCAATGCCGAAGCCAAGCCCACGCCTACGCCGAGTCCTGACGGTTTCGGCAGTTTCGGCAAAATCAACACCGCGCCGATCAAGGATCAAGTCAAACAGCTTTACGAAGCCAAGAAAGCCGGCAAACTGGAATTGCCCGAAGGTCGTTTGAAAGTCGGCGCGACCGGCTCTGTGCAGGCCGACGGGTCGCTGGCCGATTATCGAATCACGGTGTCTTCCGGCATCAAGGAAATTGACGCCGCCGCGCTGGCCATTCTGGCCGCCGTCAGCGAAAGCAAGGCGCTTGGGCCGCTGCATCAACTGACTTCGCTGAGCATGGTTTTGGACATTGACCAATCCGCACAATTGATCGTTACGGGCTTCACCGAAAACGAAGAAGACGCCCGCAACATCACTAATCTGGCGCAAGCCGCGCTGCTGGTCGCCCGCTTCAAAAAAGGCAACGACGAAGGCGCGATGATTATGCTCAACAATCTGAAAGTGACGCGCACCGGACAGCGCATTCAGGCAGTCATCAGCATGCCGCGCGAAAAAGCTTCGGATACGTTGACGAAAACAATGGACAAAGGGCAGGGCTGATTACCGGCTGGTGGTTGCCGGTTGGTGGCTGGTTGCCGGACTTACTTGCCGATTTCGATTTGTTGTTTCAATCCCACGGCGTCGCGATTCAGCGGATCAATTCCCAAAGCTTGTGAACAATGCGCCATCGCTTTGGCGCGGTCGCCGCGCGCCAGATAAATCCTGCCGAGCGTGATGTGCGCTTCGATCAATTTCGGATTCCACGAAACAGCCGCCTGGAGAGCGCGCACTGCGCTCTCCAATTCATTGCGCCGCGTATAAACCACGCCGCGCAAGTAATAGGCTTCGGCATTCGAGGTGTCCGCCGACAGAATACGCTGAAGTTCAGCCAGCGCTTCGGCGTCGTTTCCGTCAATTACCAATTGTTTGGCGCGTTCCAGCGATTGCTGCTGCGAAATCTGCTGCGGCGAAGGGCGGGTGGGTTGCTGCTGCGTCCGCCGCAGGTATCTGGCCAACGATACGCCGTTCAACTCCTCCTTCACACGAACCAGAACAGGAACCTTGTCCGGCGCGACCGCCCACTTGGCGTAAACGCTCAGATAGCGTTTGGCCTCATTGTCGGCGTGGGCGGCCTCATCGGCTTTGCCTGCGGCGGCCAACGCCTTTGACAGCACATACCAGCTTTCGCCGTCGCGCGGATTTAGCTTCGTCGCGGTGCCCAATTCCCGCACGGCCTCTTCCAAATTTTGATTGCGCCAGAGCGCATAGCCGTAATTGAAGCGGTAAGCCGCATCGTTCGGCGCGTTGGCGGCGGCGCGTTGCAGGTAAGACAACGCGCGTGCATTGTCGCCTTTGCCCACCAACGACGCGCCGGCGTTGGTCAAAATTTCCGGCAGCGGAACCAGCCCGGCCAGCGTTTCGGCGCTCGCAGCGGCGCTTTCGAAGTTGCCGGACTTGAAGGCCGACAGACTCAAATAAAACAGGCTTTCTTCGTAATCGAGATCGTCTTTGGTCAGTTCCTTGAATTGTTTTTCGGCTTCGTCGAAATCCGCGCGGCGATAAAGCAGCAGGCCAAGTTCAAACGCCGCGCGTCCGTATCGTCCGGGCGCGCCTGCACTGTCATGCTCCTGAATCGCGCGCCGCAAAAAAGCTTCGCGCAACTGCTGATCCTGCGTTTGAACGCCTTTGATGAAACTTTCGTACGCGCGCGGCGGCACGCCCGTGGCCCGGCGGACAAATTGGTCTTTGGTGTAAGGCAGCGAAGGATTGCGTTCGTAAAGCACGTGCCAAGCCAGTTGACCTTGCATCTGCTGCAAGTCGGCGAGCGGGCCGCTGAAGTTGAAGACTTTGTTGCCGACCAAACGACCGGCCTGTGTTTCGATCAGCCAAGCGCGGATGGAAACGGTTAAATGGTCTTTCTCTCCGCCGATGTCGTATTCGCCGATCACCGCCAGATTGGCTTTCGCGCCCTCGGCCACGCGGATCATCGCTGCGCGCGTCAGCAAATCACTGCGGCTCAGGTTCATTTGGCGAAAAGCCAGCGTGCGTTCGTCATCACCAATCGGGGTGATGCCCGGCACGTCCAACACATCAGCCAGCAAAATCGCGAAACTCTCGCGAATCCAGTTGTATTGCGGCATCTGCGAACGGTTCTCGAACGGCATGACGATCACCGTGTCGTTGGCGTTGGCCCGCGCCGCGCTAGCGGTAAACAGCAGGCAAATTCCTATCGAAAAAATTCTGTAACGTAACGTTGTCATCTTTCTCCAAACATCCCAGTAAAGTTGGTAATTGAGGTTATTCAAGAGGCGAAAGACTAGCACAAGCCACGCGGTGAATCACCGAAAACCTTCTTCGCCCAGCCTGCGCAAGGACAAGGATTGCCAAAACCAGCGGCAAGTTTTACCCTGCCGCCCGTCCACGAACCTCCACGAAATATCTGAACATGAACCTGCTGGATTTCGATTTTGAAGAGCGAATCGAACGCGCCGAAACTTTGCCCGCGCGTTGTTACACTGATTCGGCTTACCTGGATGCGGAACAGCGCCGGATTTTCAACAGCACCTGGCAACTGGTTGGGCGATTGGAGCAAGTCGCCGCGCCCGGCAGCTACTTCACAGCCAACGTCAATGAAGAACCTGTGCTGATTGCGCGCTGCAACGACGGCGAACTGCGCGCTTTCCACAACGTCTGCCCGCATCGCGCAGGGCCTGTGGCGCTGGGCGCAGGACACTGCGAACGTTTCCGCTGCGGCTATCACGGCTGGACGTTCGCCAACAACGGGCGATTGATCGGTGTGCCGGATTTTGACGGCGTTGAAAATTTCCGCCGCGAAGACTTCGGCTTGCGCCCGGTTCAAATTCAAAGCTGGGAACAGTTCCTTTTCGTCAAACTCGACAACGCGGCGAATTCGCTCGGTCTGGCTGACTTTTTTGAAGACATCCCGACGCTCACCCGACATTGCCGCGTCGCGGAAATGAAGTTTGCCGAGCGGCGCGATTATGTGATTGATTGCAATTGGAAGGTATACGTAGACAACTACGCCGAAGGCTATCACGTGCCGATCATTCACCCCAGCTTGATGCGCGAACTGGATTTTCAGCGTTACCGAACGATCCTGCATCGCTACTATTCGCTGCAAGACGCGCCCATCAAAACCGATGAAAACTCCGAACGACTTTATTCGGCGACGGCGGAGCAAACAGAAGCCTTGTACCTTTGGGTCTTCCCGAACCTGATGCTGAACATTTACCCGGACAATCTTTCGACCAATTTGATCGTGCCGCTCGGTCACGACAAAACACTGACCATCTTCGAGTGGTACTTTCACGATGTCGAATCCGCCGCTGCCAAAGCGCGAATCAAAGCGACGGTTGAACTAAGCGACGAGGTCCAACAGGAAGACATCTGGATTTGCGAGGAAGTGCAAAAGCGATTGAAGTCCATCGCCTACGACCGCGGACGCTATTCGGTGCGACGCGAAAATGGCGTTCATCATTTTCATTCGTTGTGGAATGAATTTATGCGCGCGGAAGGAGAGAACCAATGACAAACACCTATTCAGTGGTTTCGGAAATTCATCAAGGCGCGGAAATCGTCATGCTGCAGGAAGCCGACCGCGCCCAAGCCAAAATCGCGCCCGGCTTGGGCAACAACTGTTTTGAATTTCAAACGACGGAGCCGGTGCTGGAAGCCATCGCGCTCGACCAGTTTCTGGCCAAACCCACCAGTTACGGCATTCCCGTGCTGTTTCCCTTTCCCAATCGGATTCGCGATGGACAATTCACTTTTCAAGGCCGGACTTACATCGTTGATCCGCCGCGCCACGGTTTCGTTCGCGATAAAGCCTGGCAGGTTGTGGACACAGGCGCTTCGGACGAAGAAGGCGCTTGGCTGCGGTCGCGCTTCGATGCAAATGATTACGCTGAACAGATTCTTTCGCAGTTCCCGTTCCCATTCGTGCTGGAAATGACTTACCGGCTGCGCGAAGAATGGCTGACGCTGGAAGTCACAGCCCAAAACACCGGCGACAAACCGATGCCCGCCGGTTTCGGCATTCATCCTTACTTTCACAAACCGACGGCTGGCGCGATTCGCGTTCCGGCCAACAAGCGTTGGGAATTAGCAGACAGTTTGCCGACCGGAACGCTGCTGGATGTCGAAGGGCAATTTGACTTGCGCCCGCAGCGCGAGCTGGAAGGGCTGCAACTCGACGACATTTTCACGGATATCACAATTGACACGGACGGATTGGCGCGCGGCTTCGTGGTCAACCATGAAAGCGCCAAGCACACCGTGGTCGAATTCAGCGCCGATGAATTTCCGAACGTCGTTGTGTACACGCCGCCCGCGCCGCGTCGGGCCGTTTGCATCGAACCGAACACCTGTCCGACAGATGCTTTCAATCTGGAGGCGCGCGGCATTGCCGCCAATGTGCTGACCTTGCAACCCGGTGCAAGC
>CAZRXE010000021.1:0-1566 GCA_964603695.1 uncultured Heliomicrobium sp. | reverse complement strand
CACCTTTGTTCGCGCCGTGAGGCCAGAATTTCATCCAAGCCGATCTGCCGGATTCAACCAAGGTGCTCATGTTCGGAGCCGTCTGCGGAAAATCGTTGGCGATGACCTTTCGGAACTGACAAGAGTTGATGTTGCCGACCTGCCAGAAATGAGGAATTGTCACAGCGTCATATACCGTGCCGGTTAGCGAGGTCAGGTCGTCCGGTCTGTTGCCGTTAAAGAGCGAACCTCCGATTTGGTTGACGATGACCATCGTTTTATTTCCTTCGACAATCGGCGGAATGTAATCAAGCACGAGCGCGCCGGGAAGCTTATTGTAATGCACGCCGTCGAAGCTGAGCGTGGCGGCAATCCCGCTCTGAATGCCGTTAGGGTCCAATATCGTGGGATTCTCCACCAAGGCGGAGACTGCTTCGGCGTTCAAACCGGCCACGTAACCGGAGGTCATCTTGATTTGTTCGCTGCCGGTCAAGTAGTTGAACTTGTTTGGCCGCCCCGTGGCATCCACCGACACGGCAACGATGTAGCCCTTCGCCCCTGGATCAATGTCAGACATCCGCGCGCTGGCGGTCTGATTAGGGAGCAGGCAAATGCGATCCTTTATTACATCGCCGGACACTGCGTCAATAAAGAAGAATGACACCATCGCCGAACTCTGCAAGTTGGTGTTTGTGATGCTGAACTTGGTGTCTTCGCTGTTGTAGTGGGTGGCGCTGGAGCCGTAGTAGTTGTAGATCAGAACCGACCCGGCTTTCTGGTCGCTGATGGGCGCGTTGTCCGGAATGGCCTGCGCGAAAACTGAAGAAGCCGAAAAAACGGCGAAAGCAAAAAGCAAAAATGACTGCGAAATACGGCGAATGACTAAATACATAAACCTTCTTTATCTCCAATAATTGGTTCTCAATTTATGCCTGCCCGAACAATGGGCCGGCGTTTTGTTTTACTGCTTTTCTCTGACGCCGTGAATGTAAGGGAATCAGCCCGGTGCAGTCCTGATGTCTCCGTGATTGTTTGGTAACGGGTTTGGTGACGGTTTGGTGATTGCTGATGTAAACGTCCGGGGAGCTTTTCAAACAGGAAAATAGAGAAAGGGAAATCAGCTCCACGGCTTGTAATGCGCCTCTGGAAAAAATCGAACGCAGACCAACTCCTCAGCCCGTGTTCGTTGAACGAAGCGAAAAAGCAAACCACTTTTAACAGCGTTTTTGGAGGTAAAACTATGTCGCGAAGAGTTTGTGTTTTGATGATTTTCGCTTCGTTGCTTTTGTCGGCGCATCTGTGTGCTTACGGTCAGCAACCGCAACCCGGCATCACTGTGACGCCGGTGAATTCAACTTACAAAATCGCGCCCGGCAATCGCACGGGCGAATTCACCACCGCGCAGCCAGGGGCTGTGTTGCTCAACCGCGCGGATTTCAACGATTCGGGCGGCGCGCTGCATTTCAGTTATCCGGGCGGCATTGCCAGCGACGGCACGCGGCTGTTATTGGCGGATCGCGGCAACAATCGCGTGCTGATTTGGAATTCGCTGCCGACGGCCAACACGCCGCCGGATTTGGTTTTAGG
>CAZRXE010000020.1:0-2401 GCA_964603695.1 uncultured Heliomicrobium sp. | reverse complement strand
AACAGGCGCTGGATCATTTGGGCAAACAGCGCAAAGCCGATCAGTCGCTGGTTCCAGCCGCCGGCAGCGAGGAACCGACGACTGTTTCGCCGCCAAGTACGCCTTACCCGCCGAACACGAATTATGGTTACAGCCACGGCGACGCGCTGGAAACGGAGCGGAGTTACTACTCCGAATCGCGCCGCTTTCGTCCGGTTGCGTTGATTCGGCGCGGCGCGCAAACAACCGCCGCCGTCAGTTATTCGCTGGTGCTGTCGCGTTATGTCGCTTCGCTGATGCTGGAGAACCGCACCGCCAACGTGTTGGCGCTTTATGCCGCCGAACTCAAAAAATATCCCGACGAACAAGGTTTGTATGAACAGATGCTGCAATGGCTCGGCCAAACGAATCTGACCGACGAACAACTGCGCGTTTATCAGGAAGCCATCAAACGTTTCCAGACGAATCTGTGGACGGACAGGCTGGCGCGTTGGTATTTGCGCAAAGGTCGTCAGGCGGAGTTTGAAAATTTCTCGCGCGATTTGTTGGCGAAGATGAACGACCGGGAAATCGAAGATTACCTGAACAAGTTCGTTCAGGTCGGGACGAACGAGCAGACGAAGCTGGACGCAAATTTGCGCTTTGGTTTGTACAACCTCGCCCACAATCGTTTTCCGCATAACGAACGCTTCATCGAAGGTTTGCTGAACTATTACGCCGGGCACAAACGCTGGGACGATTGGCAGCGACTGCTGGCCGAGCATTACTTTGAATCGAAAACGATTCGCGAACGCTACTTGTCCTATCTGGCCGGTAACAATCGCTTGCGCGATTACAGCCAATCGGCGCGCGGGCGTGACAACGCTGTCTACAAACTGTTTCGCGCGGATGCGGCCGTTTGGCTGTCGAACTTTGAAGACGCGGTGGAAGCTTACCGCGAACTGAACCGGCTTTATCCGAACACGCCGGAATTCGCCGAAAGGCTGGTAGCGCTGACGCGGTCGTTCGGGCAAAAGGATCAAACTTCGCTGGAAGAATGCGCGCGAGTGCAACTGGCTGTGGCCGATGCCTGGCCCGCTTCCGGCGAAGACCGCACGCGCGCCGGAGAAGTCTTTGCCGAGCTCGGCGATTACAAACGCGCCGCCGCGCAGTGGGAAAAGTTGCTCAGCTTGGGCGCGGGCGATGACGAAACTTTTCTGGAAACGGCGACGATCTATTGGGACTACTTTCAATACGACGACGCGCTGCGCGTGCTGAAAACGATTCGGCGTCAAAAACAAGACGACACGCTTTACGCCTTTCAAGTCGCGGCCATTTTGGAATCGCAACACAAAACCAAAGAGGCTTTGACGGAATACGTCAAAAACCTGCACCCGCATTCGGAAAACTACCGGCGCGCGAAAGCGCGGCTGAAAACGCTGTCCGCGCGCGAAGGCATTCCGCAACAGTTGCGGCAGGCGCTCGCCGCGCAACTGGCGCGCACGCGCAATGCCGACCGGCGCGACGGCATTCTGCTCGGCTACGTTTATTTGTTGAACGATCTGGAACGTTGGCCGGAAGCCGCGCCGTTGCTGAAGCGGCAAATCCCCACGAGCAATTGGGAAGCTTTTCTGGACGATGCGCAGGAGCTTTTCAGCGAACACGATGACGCTGCCGGCGAGCAGGCTGTATTGCGGCGGTTGACCGCCGTGGCGCGGACGGAGCGGTTGCGGATTTCGTATCGGCTGCAACTGGCTGTCGCCGCCGAAAAGAACGGGCAGAAAGAAAACGCTGCCGCGCTGCTGTCGCAGTTGGTCGCCAAATACCCGACCAATTACGGCGTGCTGAGCGAGACAGCGGATTTTTACTGGCGCTTGGGCAAACGCGAACAATCCATGCGATTGCTGGCGCAATCCGTGCAGCGCGGCAAAGGCCTTTACCGTTACGTTTTCGCGCGCAAGCTGGCCGCGCGGCAAAGCGAGCGCGGGCATTTGGCGGCGGCGGAAGCGACGTTGAAAAAACTCTATGACGAAAACCCCGGCAATCTGGATGTGTTCCGCGAACTGTCGAAGCTCTATGTTCGACAATCGAAAGTGGATGCCTTGCGCGAGCGGTATCGCCAAACCATTCGCGCCGTCAAAGAGCAGGAAACAGACCATCTGGCTCTACGCCAAACCGTCGCGCAACTTCGCGAGCAGGTGATTGAGGCTTTCACGCAACTGCGCGATTTCAACTCCGCCATTGAACAGCACATCGAAATCATCAACCGCAATCCTGATGACGAAGACAAAGTGAAGGCGGCGGTCGAATACGCCAAACGCTACGGCGGCGGCGAAACGATGATCGCTTATTACCTGAAAGCTTCGCAGCAGGCGTTCAAAGATTACCGTTGGAATCTGGTGCTGGCACGGCTGTACGACGCGAAAAACGATTTCGCCAACGC
>CAZRXE010000019.1:0-3150 GCA_964603695.1 uncultured Heliomicrobium sp. | reverse complement strand
CAGCATTTTGCGCCGTGGTACAAGCCGGATTACCAGTCAGCACAAAGTTCGCACGCGCGCGGTTGAAATCAGCCAGGAAGCCATTGTTGATGATGTCAATCTGGTTGTAGTCAATGCTGCGCCACAGGTTGTCGCCGCGCGTACCCACATAGCGGATTTCAACGGCGTTCGCACCGAATTCGCGTTGAATGCCGAAATTGTATTCCACCACTTTCGGCGTTTGAATGTTCGGGTCAATGGCGAATGCCGTTCCGAAGAAATTGAACTGAGCACCGTTATTCTGCACAAACGTGCGAGGAACAACCGGAACGCCGGGCGAAGGAATCGGGGTCAAGTTACTCAATCTGGCATTGAGCAACGTATTTCCGGTGCTGGAATTGATAGCATTAACGGCAGTCGTTCCCAGCCCGACGTTTCCGACTGCGGCATTGTTGAGCGCGGTGATCATTTGATCGTTTAGGTAGCTTTGACGATACCCTCCGCGCAACACAGTCTTGCCGCCTTCGCCGAAAATGTACTTGCCGAATTTGCCCCATTTGGCGGGTGCCCAGGCCACGCTGATGATCGGCGCAAAGTTATTTTTGTCAGTCTTGTAGAACTGATTTTCCACGCCGGAATTACTGCCAATGTAGTTGTAAGTCCCGTTCGGATTCAGAATGGCCTGAACCGGGTCAGTGCCGTTGGGAATTACCGCTTCCAGCGCCAGCCCGTTGTTCTGTTTCAAGCCAGTGTACAACTCATAACGCAAACCCAGGTTGAGCGTCAGCGAGGGCAACGCTCTCCATTGATCCTGAATGTAAAGCGAGTGGTTGCCGTAGCGGAAATCCTGAAGCCGCGTCACTTGACGGAAGCCCGAAGTCTTGTTTTCGACGTTGAACGACTGCACACCGCCGCCGACGATTCCGCCAAGCAACGCCAGCAAAGCATTCGCGTTGTTCAATTGCGTAACCGGAATGCCGCCCTGGAATTGAGTGGCGACCAGCGTCGGCGTGTTCACATTCGTTCCCAGAGTGTAAGTGGGAACAATACCTCCATCGTTGTAAGCATCAACTTCCTGGTACTGCAACTGTCCGCCGAAGCGAAGGCCGTGTTTGCCCCAGGTGAAATCGGCGTTGTCCTGGAAGTTGTAATAGCGCGTAAAACGCCCTTGATCCTGGAAATTCACGACCGGATTACTAATCAATGTCGGGACGATGTAATTGGCTGGTGTGGGATTAGTGTTATCGAACGGAACAACGCTGCGGAAAGAGCCGCCGCGGATTTCGTTGCTCAAACGCGATGTCGGAGTCCAACGATAGGACAAAACCAGCAGCTTATTGGTCGAGGACTGAATCGTCGCCGGGCGTGTATTGAAACCCTGGGGGTTGTCCACGTCAGGACGCAGATTGTTTTCCTTGTTGTAATCGTAAACGCCGTTGATCGTATGACGTTCGCTGATGTCGTAATCGAGACGGGTGGTGTAAACGTCACGATCCGAATTTGACGGCTGATTGAAGCTGATGCCGGTGGTGTTCAACTGATCACCAATGTCCGTGCGATTACCAACGGTCGGTACCAAGGAAAGAATGTTCTGGTTGACCAGCGGATCAACTCCTGTGATTCCGGCACTCGCCGGAAGCAGCGAGAACAGATTCACCGTGCGTTGGACATTCGCGCTGTCGGTATAAGTGAAATTTCCCTGCCGCGCGCCCGGCAACAAGATCGTGCGCTGAGCCAACGCCGATTGACGAGTGCGCAACCCTTCATAGCCGAAAAAGAAAAAGCCTTTGTCTTTCAGCCAGGCCGAACCGCCCTGACCAAAACGCGGAAGCGGCATCGGGCCAAGCACTTTTCCACCGAAGTTATTGCGGTTCAGAAAAGGGATTTTGATCCCACTACGATTGCTAAAGAAGTTATTGGCCGCAAGCGCCGAATTGCGGTTGAATTCAAACGCCGAGCCGTGGAATTTGCTTTCGCCGCGCGGCGTCACCTGACGAACCTGCGCGCCGCCGTTTTGGTCGGCTCCGGAGTTGGAAGTGGTGATCGTAAACTCGCCAATGTTGTCCACAGAGGAACGATTGGGCGAAAAATCCGTCGCGTTCGAGCGGATAAATCCGTCCTGGACGTTCAGACCATCGCGCGTGATGTTCGTGAATGAGGTGCGCAAACCATTGATCGAGGTGTTCTGTGCGCCGTTCGAGGAAACTCCCGGTTGCAGAGCAATCAAATTAAGCGGGTTACGTCCGTTCAATGGCAATTCAATGATCTGCTTGTTACTGACCGTGTTGCTCAATTCGCCAGTGGTGGCGTTGAGTACGTCCGCGCCCGCCGTAACGGTAACAGCTTCTTCGACGCGCCCGACTTCCAGCCCAACTGGAAGAGAGTATTCGCGTCCGATGTCAATCTTGACCGCAGTTGCGGTAAAGGTCTTAAACCCATTAGCGGTGACTTTCACCGTATATGTACCAACTTCCAGTTGCGGCACAATGAACGTGCCATCACCGGCTGAAGTGGCTTCTCGGTCTTTTCCGGTCTTATCATCCGTAACAGTGATTTTAGCCCCGGAAATAACGCCATCCGTGCTGGCAACGGTGCCAACCAGTCGCCCTGTGTTGGTCTGCGCTAACACGGGCATCAATGCCGCGCAGAAAACAAACAGCAATGTCATCAGTTTTTTCATAACCGTCTCCTGTCGAGTAGTTCTTGTGGTGTTTATTTCCATGCCTTTCTTGAAATAAGCCTGAGATCAAAAACAATTCCGTATTTAGGTTGAATGGCCGGAGTCTCTACAGGACTAACAAGAATGTTTTTAGGTTGTGCCGTCGGCAAAGCTTTTGGCTACTCCTGTTACCTTCTTGACGAATTCCGCGATCCTGTCCAGCCCTCATTGTTTTACATACAAACTTAAATCAAGCGGCTGAAGATCGAGCCGAAAACCGACTCATCTTCAATCTATTTGAAAAGCTCTCACATATCTTCAATTAAGAAGAGCCACGGAAAGAGCAACATATATGCCATCGAATAAACTGATAACAGGACTCACGAGTGCTTACACTTAGCAACAAATTTCATCCGCCATCATACGGATTTTTGAAGCCGGATTTAGATTTTCATATCTTCAGAAGCTCAGGGAGCTATTTCGAGGTAACAATCCATGAAAAAAAGGGAGTA
>CAZRXE010000018.1:0-3975 GCA_964603695.1 uncultured Heliomicrobium sp. | reverse complement strand
TAAATCTTCAGGCTTTCCTCGTAGCGTCTAAGGTCTTCGCGGTCGAACCGTGCGACTTCCGCCGCTTCAAATAAGTGCGAAAAGACTCGCTCCTGCAATTTTGCCGGACGTTCCGTCAGTCTCGGCAGATGCCTGAGTACGTAAAGCCATTTGTCGAAGACTGTCTCCAATTCGTCCTCGGTCTTATTGAACTTCGGCATTTCCAGGTAAATGAAGGTCAGCTTGTCGTAAAAAACGCGATTGCGTTGATCCTTCAACTGGACGCGGTGACAAACTTCCGGCTTGTCTTTGTCTTCGGCGAAAACGAAATCCAGGATGCCGACCAGATAAACCGGCGCAAGTTGATAGTCCCAATCGCCACGTTGCGCCTGTTCCTGAATCGGGAAGCTGGCGTAAAAAACGCTTCGATCTCGAAAATAATCCTGTTTGGCGCGTTGCATCTCGACGATGAAGCGTTCGCCGTTTTGGCCGGTGCAAAACAAATCGAAAATCGCGCGGCGGTCGAAAGCCGTGCGCCCGACCTGTTCGTTGCGAGCATACGTCAGCTCCTGAATCTGATGTTGCGGCGGCAGCAGTTGATTGAGGAAGTCAATCAGCAAGTCCTTGTTCGGCTCGCTGCCGAACAGCTTCTTGAAGCCGAAATCGGTGAATGGGTCAATGTATTTTTCGGTGACCATGGCCTGGGCATTATCGCGCTTCGCCGCTGCGCTACTCAACCATTTGCCAAAGCTCCGATTGAGTTTTTTCACCTTCGATGGTACTTCCGCCAAGTGAACGAAACCAACGATCTTGAATCAGACCGCGCGCCTGCCGCTTCCAGAGGTTATCTGTTGGCGGCAGGCTCTGCGGCGTTATGGGGACTGTCCGGCGTCGTCACCAGTTACCTGCTGCGCCAACGGCAAATGCGCCCGGACGAACTGCTAGTCTTCCGCACCTGTTTTGCCGCGCTGATTCTGTTCGGCTGGCTGGGGCTGAAGGCTAGACATTTGGTGAAGGTGCGCCGCGCCGACCTGCCTTATTTTGCGCTGCTCGGCGGCATCGGTTTGGTCGTCAATCAAGGCGCGTATTACCTGGCGTTGACGGAAGTGAGCGTCGGTTACGCGCTGATGCTGCAATACCAAGCGCCTGTGTTTTTGATGGCTTACGGCGTGCTCTCGAAAACCGAGCGCATGACTTACGGGAAACTGCTGGCGGCGGCGCTGGCTTTGAGCGGCTGCGCCTTGATGATGCTTGGGCAACTTGGCGGCCTGACGCGGGTTTCCTGGTTGGGAACGCTCGGCGCGCTTACTTCGGGCGCAGCATTTGCGTTTTACACCGTTTACGGCCAACGCGGGCTGAAGCGTTACGATTCGCGCACGATGATGGCTTATGCCTTTTTGTTTTCGTCTCTGATGTGGCTGCTGATTCGCCCGCCGTGGAAGATTGTCTGGGGCAATTATGATGCTTCCACCTGGGCATTTTTCTTTTACCTGGCAGCGGTGGCGACGGTTCTGCCCTTCGCGTTGTATCTGGCCAGCCTGCGGTATTTGGAAGCGAGCCGCGTCAGTCTGACTTCGATTCTGGAACCGGTGGTGGCGGCAGCGGCGGCGTGGTTGTGGTTGGGACAGGCGCTGCGACCATTGCAAATTGCGGGCGGCGTGGCGGTGTTGTGCGGTGTGGGATTGCTGCAAATCGAAACCGCTTTGTTCAATAAGTCTGACCGTGAAAAGCAACAAGCTTGAGTCAGCCAATTAAACCGCTTTTTGAGGCGATTTCCCCAATCGAATAATCGCGGTGTGTTTGATGCGGGCAATCGGTCGCTCCGCTTCGCCGAAAATCGCGAGGTCGGCAGTCACCAGGTCATGGCTGCGGCGTTCAAAGGCGTCAACAATTCGCCCGCGCAGTGACAATTGTTCGCCGTTTTGTGCCAATGCCAAATGTTGAGTTTCACTCGCGGTGTGAATCCACATGCCGAGCGCGAAGTTCCGCATCAAGATTTCATTGGCTTGTGCGATCCAGAATGCCGGATGGCAAACAGCGTTCGCGCCGCGATAGAGCGGCGAGTCGTCCACCAGGTTTTCCAAAAAACGGGTTTGTTCGCTCGCCAAATCCAGCGTGAAATCCAGCGAGCCGAGCGTGTCGCCGATGTTGACGGACGCGATTGTCGCGGGCCAACGCGCATCTTCGGGCGGCAACGGGCGCACGGGATAGTCGCGCGAATCAAGCTCCGGCAAGGTTCCCGGCAGGGAAGCAGCGCCCACCGCGCAGATATGGTTCGCGGAATTCAGCAGTTGCAGTTCAAAGGCAGGCGATTCGGCGGCAACAACTTTGGCTGCGGCGCGGACGCGCTCACCGTCGTAAATCGGATGAATGAACTTCGCAGACATTGCGCCGCGCGTCAGCCAGTCAGTGCCGAGCGCGTCAGCCACGGGTCGCGTCAAATAAGCGTAAAGCGCCACGCCCGGAACCAATGCTCCGGCAAAACCGTGTTCCGCCGCGCCCGCGTCGCTGTGAATTTTATTGGCGTGTGCCGCGCCGTAGTTTTTGGCGGCAATCTCATAAAGCGGCAAACTTTTTCCAGCTTCCAATTTCATCACCTCTTCTCCCCGTCGCCGCTTTCCGGCGCGTAAAACAGCGCCAACTGTCCGCCCGTGTGCCAGAACAGTACGTTGTCATCAGCTTGGAATCGGCCCTGTCGAATCCAATCCAGCAGTCCGGCCATCGCTTTGGCGGTGTAGACCGGATCGAGAAACAGTCCTTCGGTGCGCGCGAGAAGGTCAATGGCTGCCAGCGAGTCCGGCGTATCAATGCCGTAACCCGCACCGACGTAGTCATCCAGCACCGTCGCGCTTTCGTCGAACTCCGCGCCGAGCAGTTCGCCGATGCCGCGCAGGATCGTGGCGACTTCGGCGGAAATCGAAGCCGACGAATCATCCGCACTGACGCCGATGATTTGTTTTTCGGCCAGGTGGAAAAGCTGATGCCCGGCCAGCAATCCGGCTTGAGTGCCGCCCGAAGACGTTGAATGAAAAACGTAATCCATTCGCAAGTTCATGGTGGCCAGTTGCGCGGCGGTTTCTTCCACCGCGCGCACGAAGCCGAGCGCGCCGAGCGGGATTGAAGCGCCAAGCGGAATAACTGCGACATTCTTTCCTTCCGCGCGCAACTGTTCGGCGATTGCCGTCATGGTTGAGTTGCGCGCATCGCGGCTTTGAACGCGGTGAACTTCCGCGCCGAGCATTTCATCAGCTTTCAGGCTTGCCGGTTTTAGCTTGTAAGGCTGCGCGGGTTCGTTAAGTACCAGAATGCAACGCAAGCCCAACCGCGCGCACATGGCGGCGGTGACGCGGCAATGATTCGATTTCAATCCGCCGCAAGTGATGGCGACTTCCGTGCCGTCGGCGACCGCTTGCGCCAGAACGTATTCCAGCTTGCGGACTTTGTTGCCGCCGAAGCCTGGGCCTGTGTAATCGTCGCGCTTGATGAAAATGCGCGGCGCATTTGCTCCCAATGCCTGCCGCAAACGCGGCAATTCTTCAACCGGCGTTGGATAATGCCCGAAGTTCAGGCGCGGGATGTCGGCGAAACGAGAAGCTGCTTGTTGTTGCTGTTGATTGTTCATGTTTGAAAATCTCCGGTGGGCAAGGCTTACCTGATGCGAATCCGCGTTGCGGCATATTCCCGGTCGAACTCCGCCGCGAAGAATTCCAGTTGTTGCCGTGTTTCCTCTTCACTCCAACCCAGTTCTTTTTTCATCAACGCGGCAGCCATCGGCGCGCAGTCCAATGCTTCATTGCCTTCCAGCATTGCCAGACGGATTCGTCGCGTTAGGGAATCGGAAAGGGTCACGGCCATCTCCGAGCGAATGGCATAGACGATCTCGGCTTTGATGTAAGGCCGATTGGCGAGCAGCGATTCGCGCAGGCTTTCGTCTTCGTGAATCAGCTTGACCAACTCCGGGCAGTTTGAGCCGTAGGTGAATCCCAAATGTCTGGC
>CAZRXE010000017.1:0-1701 GCA_964603695.1 uncultured Heliomicrobium sp. | reverse complement strand
ACCAGCGAACACAGCAAACGCGGCGCAGCCTTGCCGAGTTGCATCATCAAATCGCGTCCGCTGTTGGTGCGATGGATGGCTTCGCCTGCTTCGGTAAAAACGCCTTCGATTTGTTTATCGAGTTCGTCGCGGTCGGTGATGATGGCGATGCGTGCGTGCGGATTGTTTTCAAGAATCCATTTGGCGAGCAACACCATCACGATGCTTTTGCCGCTGCCTTGCGTATGCCAAATGATGCCGCCTTTGCGCTCCGCTACGTGTTCTTGCGCCAGCTTGATGCCGAAATATTGATGCACGCGCGGGAGCTTTTTCACTCCGCCGTCGAATAACACGAAATCTTTCATCAACTCGATCAGCCGCGTCTTGTCGCAAAGTTTGAGCAGATATTTATCGAGCTTGTAACGCGTGTTGTCGGCTTCGTCTTCTTTCCATTGCAGGAAATACTTTTCTTCGGTTTTGATCGAGCCGTAACGCAAGCCTTCTGAGTCATTGCCCGCGAAAACAAATTGCACCGTGCTGAAAAACCATTCGTTGAATTGCGGCTGCTGGTTTGAAAGGTTTTGGCGAATGCCGTCGCCAATCGAAACGCGGCTGTTTTTGAGTTCCAACACGCCGATGGCGATGCCGTTGACATAAAGCACAATGTCGGGCCGCCGCTCGTGATTGCCGCGCAACGTGACTTCTTCGGCAATGGCGAAATCGTTTTGGTCAGGTTCTTTCCAGTTGATGAGGTGAACGGTTTCAGTAGCCTTGCCCGCTTCGGTTTTGACCGCGACGCCATAACGCAGCAGTTGATAAACCGCCTGGTTGTTGCCGTAAAGGTTGCGGCTGTGTTTGTCGGCTTCGGTGCGCAGCGCATAAAGCGCCTTGCTGATTTGCGCCGTCGTATAACCGCACCGCGTCAGATATTTGGTCAGCAAGCCTTCTTCGATGTTTGAGTTCTTATCACGATCCGTCCAATCGCCGAGGTAGCGATAGCCAAGTTCTTCCCGAAACAATTTGATGACGCGGTTTTGCGTGGCGCGTTCAGGTTTGCCAATGCGTGAACGTGAAAAATCATTTGGATTCATAAAAACAATCCGCCGCCCAATTTTGCGGGTTTTCTTTAATGTATTTGCGAATGCGCGCAAGTTCCTGCGCATTGCGAATTACGTGATCGTGATAACGGGGTTGCCAGTCGAACGGGATTTGATGTTGTCGCGCGAATTTGGTCACGCCGATTTTGTATCCGCGAACAATGGAAGCCAGATTTTTTGATTGTGGACCGAAACGGTTGATGTCACTGGGGCGGGGTTCCTGTTGATCAATTACTACGATGCCGTGCACGTGATTTGGCATCACGACGAATTCATCCAGTATCACAAAAGGGAAATGTTCGGGGATAGCGTTCCAACAATTCTGTGCGGACTGTCCCACATCGGTCAGGTTCATCTGCCCGTTCGCAATTTCACCAAACGCTTGAATGCGATTTTGTGTGCAAATGGTTATGAAATACGCCGCGTTGCTGCCGTAATCCCACCCCGGCAAACGTGCGCTGGCGATGCGGTATGTTTCTTGATATTTGCCGGAATCCATTTGTCCTCCTGATGAATTCGTCTTCGCAGGTCGTTTGTCAGGTTTCCCAAGATAGCCTTTGCAATCAATCCTATTCCAACGATCCGCGTATCAAAACGTAGAGACGCAAGATTTTGCGTCTCTACG
>CAZRXE010000016.1:0-7113 GCA_964603695.1 uncultured Heliomicrobium sp. | reverse complement strand
TCTCGGTGGTCTCTGTGGCCGAAAATGAATAGACCCTGGAGAATGAATAGACCCTGATTGACCAGGCAATGAGGAAGTTGTGTAACCAATTTTCGTGATACTGAAAGCCATTGAGATCCGCCAGGCGGCGTGCCCGTTGCGCAAAACTCCGTTTGCTATTTGTCGGGAACCTGATACCGCAATTCTCCTCGGCAGCGATCTCGAATCTTGAGGATCGAGTGCAGAAAGCAAAGAACCAGTTTGAGCCTGGGGAAAAGCTTCCGCCAAGCTTCGCGCGTCGCCGCGCAGCTATCGGTGCAGACCGATTGAGGATGGTAGTCAGGCAAGACCTGAGCGGCTTCTTGAGCGAATTCGCTGTAGGCTTGTTGCAAAGCCATCCCGTTTGCGTTCTACGCTAGGCTGATCCCCAGCACGCAGCCACCGCCGACAGTGGTCGGGACACAGACTTCGGCGTTGTCGAGCCAGGTGATCTTTTCATCGGCGACCAGATGACCGGGCATTCGCTCAGCGACTTTGACCGTCGTGCCGACCAGATTCGGACGGCCGAAGGCCATCCAGGCACGATACCAGTACGAAAACATAGGCCAGCGCCTCAAACAGCACGTCCCACTGGCGTAACCGGATGCGCCGCAGCACAAGGTCTTTCCGTTTGCGCGAACTGTAGCGACCGTGAAAGCTGAAACCAGCGGCAGACGCTTGCGGGGAGGAACAGTTCCGGGTGTTGCTGGTACTGCTTGAGCAGAAACGCCCGGTATTTGCCCAAGTCCGCCACGCACGCCTTGTAGTCCTCTTCACTGTCAAGGAACAGACAGATATGCTGCTGTCCACGGGATGGCGAGTTGGGTTCCGGCTCTGTTGGTTTCATCATCCAAGAGCTTGGAACGTCAGACTCCTACATCCCAACCATTTTTGGGGATCAAACGCTAACCACAAAATCCGTTAGCATCGGAAGAGTTAATGGATTTTTGGGGGCACAGCGGTCGGCAATTCATTTGAGCAATGAATTGCCGACCGCTGATGTTTCGACGGTTATTCTTTCTTTGCCACGGACTTCTTCTGAAGTTCTTTCAGCAGTTCCTGCACGGCTGTTTCAAGCTGGCGGTCGCGTCCGGCGAGGTTATCTTCGGGCGTGTTTTCGACGAGGATGTCGGGTTGTACGCCGAAGTTTTCCATGTTCGTGCGTTTCTGGTCGGCCAGGAAAACGCCTACGCCGGGCGTGCGCACTGTCGAACCGTCAATCAGCGAATAACTACCCGTGCCGATGACCGCGCCCATCGTGGGTGTGCCGACGGTTTTGCCCAAACCCAAGGCTCTGAAGCCCGCCGGGAACATTTCCGCGTTCGAGGCTGAGCGCCAGTTTTGCAGCACGATTTTCGGCCCGAAGAATCCGGCGAACGGACGGCCCGTTGCTTCGGTGCCGCGCGGTTCCCAGATTTGATATTGGCGCTGCACCAGAATCGCCAGCAACTCCTGTTCGATGTTGCCGCCGCCGTTGAAACGTTGGTCAATCACCAGGGCTTCCTTGTTGCGGTTTTCGCGAATTTCTTTTTCGAACTTGCGAAGACTGGGTTGATCCATCGCCTGGATGTGCAGGTAGCCGATGCGACCGCCGGAAAGTTTCGCTACCATTTCGCCGCGCTGTTTGACCCATCGCTCGTAACGAAGCTGGCTGTAGGCTTGCGACGCAATCGGTTCGATGCGCGTCGTCCACGCGCCGTCTTCGGCGGGTTTGTTGTTGAAGGTGACGGCGACTTTACGATTTAGGCGGCTGGTGCTGTTCAGCAGCGGCCAGTAATTGTCGCCTGCTTTGACGGGTTTGCCGTTGATGGCGAGCAGGTAATCGCCGGCGCTGACCTTGATCCAATCCTTGTCCGCCGGGCCGGTTTCGTAAACGTGCGTGACGCGATAACGGCCCGCCGCTTCATCGCTTTCAAGTTCCAAACCAAGATGGCCTGTGGTGACGCGGTCGGCATTGCCGCCAGGGCCGGGAGCCGCGCCGGTGTGCGAAGCGTTCAATTCGCCGATCATCTCGTTGATGATGTTCAGCAGTTCCTGTCGGTCGCCCACATCTGCGACGAGCGGCTGATACTTGGCGCGCATCGCGTCCCAATCCATGCCGTGCATCTTCGGATCGTAGAAACGGTATTTCATCGTGCGCCAGGCGTCGTCGAACATCTCCGCCCATTCGGAGGGCTTTTCGATTTTGACTTTGGCCACGAAGCTGATGCGACGACGCGCGCCGTCAGTACGACCGGCGACGGGTGCTGCGCCTGCATTGCCGCTGGCGAGCGAGACTGAATAAACGCCGTCGCCTTCGCGGAAAAACAACGTGCGGCCGTCGCGCGTGACGGTCAGGCCGGAAAGCCCGCCGCCGAATCCGCCGCGTCCACCGCCCCGACCGCCGCCGCCTGCTTCATCGCCGCCCGCGCCGCCTGAAGCGATGCGCGTCATTCGGCGTCCGTCATCTTGAATAGAGTAAATCACAGGCGTGTTGCGTTGATTCGAGGGTTCGCTGCTGACGAAGACAATCGTACGGCTGTCGGGCGCGACCGTGAAGTTGAACGCGCCGAAAGCCATTCGCGTCACTTGGCGCGTGCGGCGTTTCAAGCCTGCCCAGTCAATATTTACTTCTTTTGGAGCCTGGTTGCGTTGCGCGGCGTTGCCGCCGGGACGGCCCGTCGGTGCTTCGGCGGCTTCGGCGTTTTCGTCCGGCTCGCCTGGGTCTTTGTCCTGGCGTTCCAGTGCAATGATCCAAATCTGCGTTCCCGAACGATCCGCGCCGCCGCCGCCGGTGTTTTCGTTGCGCACGAAATACAGCTTTTTGCCATCGGCGGAAAAACGCGGATTGACATCGCTGAATGAATCAAAGGTCACTTTTCGCTCTTCGCCACCGGCGGAGGGAATCAAGTAAATGTCGCTGTTGCGTGTGTCATCGGCTTTGGAATAAGCCAGCCACTTGCCGTCCGGCGACCGGACCGGCGCGCTCAGATTGCCGTATTTCGACGACGCCAGTTCCGTCGTCTGTTTGCTGTCAAAATTGTATTTGCGCAGCTTGTTGTCCGAACCGGTGAAGGCTAGCTCTTTCGAGTTCGGCGACCAGGATATTGAATTTTTCAGCGTATCGAGGTCGCTGATCTTTTGCGCTTCGCCGGTTCCCTCAACTGAAGCGACATAGATTTCCTCGCGCCCGCTGCGGTCGGAAACGAAGGCGATCCATTTGCCGTCGGGCGAATACTGCGGGTCTTTGTCGCGCCACGGGCTGTCGGTGATCTGGCGCAGCTCGCCTTCTTCGGTCGGCGCGGTGAAGATTTCGCCGTGAATGGTGAAAGCGATGCGACGGCCTGAAGGCGCGAGATCGTAATCGTCCACCTGCGAATTGAAGTCGCGGACTTCGGCCAGGTTTTCCTGCGTTTCGGCGCTGATGTCGAGTTTTACCGGCATCGCTTTCTTCGTCGCTGTGTCCAACTTCCAAATGCTGAAATCGTGTTCAAAGACAATCGTCTTGCCGTCGCTGCTCATTGCGGGCCAGCGCACGTCGCCTGCCGTAAAACTGGTGATTTTTTCGGCTTTGCCGCCGGTTTCCCCGGTGCGCCAGATATTGGTTAATCCGTTTCCGTCGCGGTCGCTGACGAAATAAATGTGGCCGTCGCGGCTCCACATCGGCCAGGAATCCGCACCGTTGAAATCGGTTATGTCGGTGAACTTTTTGGCGGCGATGTCCATCACGGTCACGTCAGTTTGGTAAGAGCCGCGATAATACTTGCGCCAATAGGTTTGCCCTTTGCGATTGACGGCCAGCTTTTTACCGTCCGGCGAATACGTTGCCCAAACGCCCATGTCCGCGCCGGCGCTGTGTTCTTTCAGGTCGTCCACGTTGACGGTGTAAAGCTTGCCCATGAAATCTTCGCCGCGCTGGCTGGCAAAGAGTACGCTTTTGCCGTCCGGCGACCAGCCCTGCACGGTGTCGTCTGCGGAATGAAACGTCAGTTGTTTGGCCGTGCCGCCTTCTGTCGGGATGACGTAGACATCATTGTTGCCATTGCGGTCAGACGAAAACGCGATCCATTTGCCGTCCGGCGAAAAGCGCGGATAGACGTCGCGCGCTTTGTGAACGGTGATGCGGCGAACGTTCTGGCCGGTTTCATCGGCAGTCCAGATGTCGCCCAGATAGGTGAAGACGATTTTGCCTTGATGGTAGTGCGGGTAACGCACCAGTCTGGCTTCGCGTCCGGCAACGGACGGCAGCCACACCAGCGCGAACAGAAAAGCGATAGCGGAAAGGCGTTTCATAAAACTTCCTCCTCGAACGGGTTGAATCGGACAAATTGAGTTTCTGTTGGAAAGGTCAGGCGGAGGCAAATACGCGGCGGGCGTTTGAATGGTTACAACGGCAAGTAGACGATGCGATTCACCCATTCTTCCGCTTCCATCGCCAGCCAGATCCGAAACAACTCTTCCGCAATTTGGGCGATGGTTAAATGTGGCGGAATGACGATGACGCCGGAACTCTTGCTGTGTGACAAAAATTCCGCGAAGTGTTGCGGGAAGGTCGCCTTGTTCCTGTTGACAAGCAAGCGGTTGTTTTCCGCTGCAATTTTCAAAACATCCGGGTCGCCGAGTTCGAGCGCGCCGGCCTGCTGTGCGGTCGTAAAAGAAATCGAAGGTTCAAGGCGTAAAACAGCCTGGACGAGGGCGTGGCTGAGACTTTCATCGGCGTGAAAACGGGTTTTCACGAATGAACCGGCTCCTGCTGTTTAATCTCGCCGATGCGCTCTTTCAGGCGAAGGCGGAATTCCTGATGCTGATAGACGTTTTGTTGTCGCCGAGCTTCATAAACGATGCGGCGCTGTTGCAGGTAAGCGGTAATTTCCGGTTGGTTGTCCAGGTAAAACGCAATCGCGCCGTAAACATCCGCGAGTTTTAACGTTGGAAACGATTGTTGAATGGTTTCCGGCGACCGCCCGTCCAGGAATTCCTGCACGACGGCTTCCAACAAGATTCGGCTGCCGCTGATGAGATAGTCTCCGTCGGCCATTTCAACAAACTGTTTTGCTGTGGTTCCCATGATTCCTCCTTGCTTGCGATGGCAGGCATTATAAGCCTGTCCGGCGGCGACTCAATCGCTTCAGATTTATGCGGCCAGTAACAAATTCAAAAAGGCTTGTAGGTCGGCAGGAAGTGGCGCGGCGAATTCGACTCGCTCGCCCGTTGCCGGATGAGTAAAGCTAAGCCGCGCGGCGTGCAGAAAAGGCCGGTCGAGTTTGGAAATCGCCGCGCGCAGCGTGGCGCGTTTGATGGAATTGGCGCGGCCTGCGTCATAAGTCGGATCGGCGACAATCGGGTGTTTGATGTGCGCCAGATGAACGCGAATCTGATGCGTGCGTCCGGTTTTGATTTCCACGTCGAGCAGCGTGAAATCGTTAAAGCGTTCGGTGACGCGATACAAACTCAGCGCGTCGCGGCCTTCGCCCGGCGGACGGATTGCCATTTTGACGCGGCTGCGCGGGTCGCGGCCAATCGGTGCTTCGATGCGGCCTGCATCGTCTTTCACAACACCGTAGACCAACGCCGAATAGATTTTGCGAACGGTGCGCGATTGGAATTGTTCGGCCAGATGCAGATGCGCGCGGTCGGTTTTGGCGACGACGATCAAGCCGGACGTGCCGACATCCAGCCGATGCACAATGCCGGGACGCGATGCGCCGCCGCGTCGCGGCAATTGCAACTGTTGCTGGTTGAAATGATGAACCAAAGCATTGGCTAGCGTGCCGGACTTCACGCCCGCGCCTGGATGCGTGACCATTCCGGCGGGTTTGTTGATGACGATGATCTCGTCGTCTTCGTGAAGGATGTAAAGCGGAATGGCTTCCGGTTTGGCTTCGAGTGGCTGCGTCGGCGGCAGGGAAATTTGAATCGCTTCTCCGGCGCTGACTTCATAAGCCGGCTTGATGACTTGTTGCCGGTTGACGAAAACTTTGCCCAGTTCTATGGCGCGGCGGACTTGGGAACGGCTGGTGGTTGGGATTTGCGCGGCCAGATAAGTGTCCAGCCGCGTGCCTGCGGCTTCCGGCGGAACGGCAACATAATGAATCGGATCGGAAGGTTCGCTGTCTTCTGCTTCCTCAATCTCTCCGTTTCTCTGCCTCTCTGTCTCTCTGCCCGGCTCAGTCAATGTACAACTCCTTCGGATAGCGTTCGATGGGCGCGCCTGACTTCCGCGCCAGCGCGAAGATGTTATCGCCGCGCAGCTCTATGGTGATGTGAACTTGTCGCAGCAAGTCCAGAATCGCCGGATTCGATCGCGACCAGACGTCTTCTGTTTCCAGTTCAACTACAGTGAAACCTGCGGCGGCCAAAGCGACGCCGATTTCGTATGGCGCGTATTCGCGATTGTGTTGATCCGCGGTTTGATGAACGTTGTATTGCGACAGCAAGTACGGTGCGCAGCCAACCAGCAAACCTTCGATGGCGCGACAACCGGCGATGTTCGGCGTGGTCACGAGCAGCCAGCCGCCCGGCTCCAACACTCGATTGCATTCCCACAACATGTGCATCGGATCGCTTTGCAGATGCTCAATCAATTCGCAGCACAGCACGACGTGAAAGTGTTCGTCAGGGTAGGGAAATGGGTCGCGTTCGACGTTGAAATTGCGAAGCTCGAACGTCTGTGTTTCGGCTTCCGCGCCGGGCGTGACTATCTTTTGCGTAACACTTTCCCGGCTGACTTTTTCTTCGGATTCCCAGAAATCAGCGCAGTGGACTTCGCCGTAGCCGCAATATTTTTTGATGGCCGGCGCAATGTGCGACAGACTCCCCAATTCGAGAAACCGGTCGGTGTCGCGTTGCGCGGGGGGAATGCGCTGCAAGGTGGAAACAAAACGGCGCAGATGCTGGCTGACATAATGAAGCTCTTTGGGATCATCCAGGAAGCTCAGAATGTAATCCGCTGTTTCCTGTTCATCGGGCGAAAAGTCGTTCAAACCTTCGTGCGCGATTTTTTTCCAATCCAGAATCTGATGGTAGAGCGGCGTTTCGGCGGACGCCTGAATTTTGCTTTGCAGATTGGTGGTGACGTTGGCCATTTTGCGAAAAGAAATCAGTTGTTGTTGCGCA
>CAZRXE010000015.1:0-3992 GCA_964603695.1 uncultured Heliomicrobium sp. | reverse complement strand
AAGAACTGCTCAGGGTCTTTCGGGTCGTCATATTTGTAATTAAAGCTGAGATTGAGATACGACTTATTGACCGATTCGCTGATCTCGCCCAAATCCGTACTCATCAACTTCGAACCGATCAAATAAACCTCGCCGGGTTTTGGTAGCGGTTGATTGGCGGGAACGTCGTTTTCCTTTTTGGTGCGACCGATCATGTCAATGTTCAGTTGCGTGATGATCTGGCCGATGGGAACCGTCGGTTGTTCGGTGAAGTATTGCGATCCCCACAAACCTTTTTCTTCGCCGGCGTGCCAGATAAACAAAACCGAGCGTTTCGGGCGCGGCCCGTGCGCGTAGGCTTCCGCCAAACTGAGAACGGCAACGGTTCCCGAACCGTCATCGTCCGCGCCGTTGTAAATGCCGTCGCCATTGACCGGACTGCCTATGCCCACGTGATCGTAATGCGCGCCGATAGCGACGTATTCGTTTTTGAGCGTGGGGTCGCTGCCTTCAAGTACGGCCACGACGTTCTGCGTTGTCGCAGGAGTTTTCTTGAGCGCAATGGTCAAAGTCGCTTTCTTTTCCGGCTTGAATTCAAAACTCTCGACCGATTCATTGGCCGCCGCCCGATTAAACATCTCCGCCGCGCTCTGTTTTTCTCCTTGCAGCAAAGCGGTAAGCAGCTTCGGCGACGCCGTAATGGATGGGAAAGCCGCGCCATCCTGTTGCTGGAACTTATCCACCGAAGCGAAGCCGCGTTCGACGCCATTGAGTCGGCTGCGATCCCAATTCGCGAGAGTCTGGAAATTGGGAAGAAAGATCAGGCCTTTAGCGCCGCGTTTGCGCGCGGCGTTCAATGGAAAATCCCATTCTTCGCCTTGTTTGCCAGTGAGTTCATTGAACCTGACACCTTTGGGCAATCCGCCGCTGTTGACAACCACGATTTTGTCTTTCACATCCAGCCCCTGATAGGCATCAATGTTTTTTGCCTTGATGAACCAACCGTGCCCAACATAGACCAACGCACCGCTGACTGAGCCTGCCGTCAAACTCGACAGAAAATCCTCGCCGAAATTGAACCGCTGTCCGTTGACTTCAATGAAACTCGCGACGGGATCAATTTTGTTCTGCGTCAACGCAATACGTTGAAAATAGGTGCCGTTGTCGCCCGCAGACTTCAGTCCCCATCGCGACAGGTGCGAAGCAAGAAACTTCGCCGTGATGTCCAGGCCGCGCGAAGGCGTGTCGCGTCCCTCCATTTCGTCCGAAGCGACGAAGGCTAGATAGCCTTTCAACTGTTCGGCTTTGATGTAATCGGCATTGCCGTGCGAGCCGGCTTTTTCGGTCCTGCCTTGCCCGAAACTTGCGGACGCGGGCCACAGCAGAACGCAGAGCAATATGAGACTAAGAACTCTATTCTTTTTCACGGGTTCTCCTTTTGAATGGTCAATTTTCGACTTTAGACAAAATTGGGTTTGATTGCCGGCAAGTCATTGGTTCCACTCTAATTCCACTGATTTCCGGCAATTCTCAACGTGGAGATGTACAGCGGACTGACAGTCCGCTGAAAGCTTCTCACTCGAAAAAACAGTAGAAAAACCAAAGGCTTGTTTCCCTGAACTCACAGCGGACTGCCAGTCCGCTGTACAAATTGAGAATTGCTGACTGATTTCGACTTTTTACAGTCAGTGTCTTATTTTCAACGACTTACTGGATTTTGTCTAAAGTCGAGGAGTAACAAAGTGCCGATTAAAAACTTTCGCTAAGCCGCGCCGCGCCCGTATTTTTGAATCCCCGCATCACTGCTACACTGCAAGCGTTTTACCAATCAATTGCGGAGACCATCACCGAATGTTCGTAACGTCCGGCGCGCAGCTTGGCGCATATAAGATTCTCGCCCCGCTCGGCGCAGACGGGATTGGCGAAGTCGCCATCAAAATCCTGCCCGCTGACGTTGCTGTAGATGCCGACCGGCTGCGACGCTTTGAGCAGGAAGCGAAAATCCCGTCGGCTCTCAATCATCCAAACATTCTGACGGTGCCTGACAGTCGCGCCTTTCTCAATAACGCAGGTGCGGCGAAACTGACCATCCTGGGCATCTGGAAATCGCATGCGCTGTTGTTGCCTATCGAACTGCAACCGCCCGTGTGGCCTCAAGTCAATCCGGGCGGGCGCATTTTGCACACGTTGCAAGCCTGGACGAAAGCATCGCCACGTCCGTTGGTCAACTTTCCGGATGAAATAGATTCGTTTGAAGACGACCCGCTAATGTCTGCATACGGCGGACACCGGACAGGTTTTTACGGCCGAAGAAAATTTTCAAACGCATGCGCAAATTTCGCTGTGCCACCATCAAAATCTGGGGAATGTGAAATGACAATCGCTTCAAATATGAAATTCAAAAAACTCGTTTCTATTTTTTTGCTGGCAGTGGTTGCTTGCACAGCTTTCGGCGACAACGCCTCGCGCAAACCGATGACGGAGTACGAAATGCTGCGGAAGATTCCGAAAGAGCGGTTACGCATTTTGATTGGCGACAACAAACCTGACGAACAAGGGTTCATCGGCACCAACCACCGCGCGGGGTATTGGATTGAAGCCGGCACGCAGCGCGGCACGTGCCGCGTCGTGATCTATGGTGTCGTCACGGGCGACCTCGCCGCTGCCGACGAAGCCTGGCGCGGCATTGAGACGACCTTCGCCCATCAGCTTGAAGACGGCAGATTCGAGGCCAATCTTCGTCCGAACGGAACCAGCGCCAAGCCGCTTGGCGCTGCGGTCGAAACAGCGTTTTTCTTTTTACAGGAACTGGGCCGGGCGATTTTGGTGATTCGCCAATCACCACACGAAAAGCATTTCCACGACCGCATCGTCGCAATCGAACCAAAAATGCGTAAGGCCATGGACTTTGTCACTGCGGGCTACGACACGATCATCACCAACAGCACGCACGCTGTGAATCGAATCTTCATCGCCGCCAAAGCCTTCGGGTTGTGCGGACTGGCGTTGAAAGACGAGCGACTCATCGCCGCTTCGCGCAAGCTCGTCGCGCACGGACTCAAACAACGCGACAAGGACGGCATCTTCAGCGAAAACGGCGGGCGCGATTCCAGCTACAACGCGGCTTCGATTCTGTTTGGCCAGACGCTGGCGCTGCATTTGTCCATTCCCGAATTTGAAGCCGCACTACCTAAAGCAGTCGCCTGGCAAGTCGCGCGCGTTCGCGAAAACGGCGAAGTGGATGTTACCGGTAACACCCGCACGGGCGTCGGCAAGGAACCTTCCTATTTTGGCGAGCCAAAAGTCGTGAATTACAGCGAGGTCATACAGGCATTGACAATGTACGGACTTGTCAGGAACGACAAAGCTGCGCTGGCCGCTGCTGATCGCGCGTTCGCTTATTGGCAAACACACAAATAACGTTACTGCTGCCGGAACCGATCTGTTGCGTCAACCAGCGCGCTGGTGATGCCCGCTTCCAGGGCCGAATGGCCCGCGTCGCCGATAACGATGAACTCAGCTTCCGGCCACGCGCGATGCAACGCCCACGCACTCATCATCGGGCAAACCACGTCATACCGACCTTGCACAATGACCGCCGGAATGTGGCGAATCCTGTCCACGTTTTCCAGCAGGTAATTGTCCGTCGCAAAAAATGCGTTGTTCATAAAGTAATGCGCTTCGATGCGCGCCAACGGCAAAGCTTTTTGCGTTTCGCCGAAATCTTCAATCAGGTCTTGATCGGGAAAGAGTTTCGACGTGCTGCCTTCCCAAACGCTCCAGGCGCGTGCGGCTTCCAATCGCACGGATTCCTCATCGCTGGTCAGGCGTCGGTAATAAGCTTCCAGCAGGTTGCCGCGCTCGGCTTCGGGAATGACTTGTTCGTATTGCTCCCACACATCGGGGAAAATCGCGCTTGCGCCTTGCTGATAAAACCAGGCGATTTCCTGTGGGCGGCACAGGAAAATACCGCGCAGCACCAACGATGTCACTCGGTCGGGATGCGATTGCGC
>CAZRXE010000014.1:0-13114 GCA_964603695.1 uncultured Heliomicrobium sp. | reverse complement strand
CGTCGCCCACGATGCCGATCACATTGAACCAGTCTTTATCGCTTTTGGGCTGGTCGAAAAAAGTAATCCGTTTGCCCACGGCGCTTTCGCCCGGCCAGTAAAGTTCGGCCATCGCCTGGTTGATGAGGATGACGCGCGGCGCATCTTGTACGTCAGTATGACTGGTGAAGCGTCCGGCGATTAGCGGCACGCCGACAGTACGAAAGTAATCCGCGGAGACGTAATGGTAGCGCCCGCCAGGGCCGTCATTCGGCGGGAAAATTTTGCCTTCGATAGTGAAACTGGCATTTTCATCGTAACCGGTCCACGGCAGATCAGACGTGAACCCTGCGGATTGCACACCGGGCAACGCGGTCACGCGTTCGAGCAGTTGCTGTTGAAAAGCCACGAGCTGCGGGGCATCGGCGTAACGTGCATTGGGCAACGTCAGACTGGCCGTCAAGACACGTTCGGGATTGAAGCCCGGATCGGCTCCTTGCAGCTTCCAGAAACTGCGGATGAGCAAGCCCGCGCCCACCAGCAAAACCAATGCGAGTGCGACTTCGATGACGACTAAACCATCGCGCAAACGGCGTTGCCGCTGCCCCACGCCGCTGCGCCCGCCTTCCTTGAGCAGTTCATTCAAGTTGACCTGCCC
The DNA here is from genome assembly GCA_964603695.1 of uncultured Heliomicrobium sp. GTDB lineage: Bacteria > Acidobacteriota > Blastocatellia > RBC074 > RBC074 > RBC074. The sequence goes on along the minus strand of CAZRXE010000014.1, from coordinate 12,477 downwards.
CGCTTGCAACGCAGGCGCGAGGCCAAACAGGATGCCGGTCAAAAGCGTCAGCCCCAGAGTGAACAGCAGAATCCGCGCATCAATACTGACGGCTTGCAAACGCGGCAACTGTTCCGGCCCCAATCCACTCAGCGCGGCAAGCGCCCATTGCGCCAGCAACACGCCGACACCGCTGCTGAGCAGAGCCAGCAAAACGCTTTCGGTCAGCAACTGCCGCACGATGCGCCGGCGGCTCGCGCCGACCGCCGTGCGCACGGCGATTTCGCGTTCGCGCACCGTCGCCCGCGCCAGCAACAGGTTCGCCACATTGACGCACGCGATGAGCAGGACGAAAAACACTGCGCCGAGCAAGACCAGCAACATGGTTTGCGAACGCCCGACAATCTCTTCGTGCAAAGACTTGACCGTGACGCGCCAGGGACGATTGGTGTTGGGGAATTGCTGGGCGTTTCGCTCGGCAATCACATTCAAATCGGCCTGGGCTTGCGCGACGGTTACGCCCGGTTTCAGCCGTCCGACCGCATTGCAAAAATGCCCGCCGCGCCCGGCTTGCGCGGGCATTTGCAACGGCCCCCAGACATCCACCGTTTCGCCGTGCGGCATGGAGCGATAATCGCCGCCGACGTGCTGCATCCCCGCCGGCATTACGCCGATGATCGTGTATTGCCGCCCGGACAAGATCACTGATTTGCCAATGACTCCGGCGTCGCCCTTGAAGCGGCGTTGCCACAGCGAGTGGCTGAGAATCACGCCGGGGCTGGTTTCCGGCAGTTCGTCTTCGCGGCGAAACTCGCGCCCCAGCAGCGGCTGCACGCCCAACACTTCAAAGTACCCGGCAGTGATGCCGAGCGCCGCCAACTGCTCCGGCTTGCCGTCCTGTGCCAATTCCTGATCGCGCCGTGTGTAAAGCGCCAGTCCTGCCAGCGTAGAGGTTTGCGCGCGGTAATCCTGAAAATTGCCCTGCGCCACCGGGAACCTCGGTTGCGTCTGACTGGTTTCAAACACGCGAATCAATTGCTCCGGCGCGCGGTAGGGCAGCGGTTTGAGCAGCACGCCGTTGACGACGCTGAAAATTGCCGTATTCGCGCCAATGCCCAGCGCCAGCGTCAGCACAGCAATCAGCGTGAAGCCGGGTTGTTTCAGTAACATTCGCGCGCCATAGCGCAGGTCTTGCATCAGAGTTTGCATTCTCGACTCCGTGAATGAAAAGGTTTACGACAGGCAGTGGGAAGGTCTCCTCAGCAAGCATCATTCCATCTCGAATTACAGGCCAAGTTGCTGAAAGTATTGTCGTTGGTCTCGGTCGTCGCCAAACGTCGGACTGTGCAGTGTTCAATTCTGGGAAGTGGTTATGTCAAAACCGGGCGGGACGGCAACGAGCAATGACTGTGGATTTCACGGTTTTGCGTTGTGGCGCGGACTGTTCTGTCGGCGCGCGCCTTTGCGTAGCATCCGCTCGTCGAAAGGGAAGTAAAGCGCGCCCTCGATGGGCGATGAATGGCAACCCGATTTTTAACTTGAGGTGATTATGCAAAGCATTTTGCGAAAACTTGTTCTGGCGTTGTTGGTGAGCGTGGCGTTTTCTCTGGCCGGTGCGGCGCAATCGCAGCCATCGTCTGAAGACAAAACTCTCGCGCCGTATTTCTTCGTGCAAGGCGATCCGGCGGTGGATCATCTGCCGCTCAAAGATACCCGCGTGCAAATTGATGTTTCCGGCGTCATTGCCGATGTGAAAGTGCTGCAAACCTATCGCAACGAGGGTTCGCGCCCGATCAATGCGCGATACGTGTTTCCGGCTTCGACGCGCGCTGCCGTTTACTCCATGCGGATGCGCATCGGCGAGCAGGTGATTGTGGCCAAAATCAAAGAGCGCGAACAGGCCAAACAGGAATTCGAGCAGGCCAAACGTGACGGCAAAAGCGCCTCGCTGCTGGAGCAGCAGCGCCCTAACGTCTTTTCGATGAATCTCGCCAACGCCATGCCCGGTGAACAAATCGAGATTGAATTGCGCTATACCGAACTGCTCGTCCCGACCGACGGCGTTTACGAAGTCGTCTTTCCCACCGTCGTCGGCCCGCGTTATTCCTCGCAACCGGAAGCCGTCGCGCCGCAGTCAGACCAGTGGGTCAAAAGTCCTTACCTGCGCGAAGGCCAGCCGCCTAGCAGCGCGTTTCATCTTTCCGCACGACTTTCCACAGGCGTGCCGCTGCGGGATTTGAGCTGCCCTTCGCACAATATCGCGCCGCAATGGTTGAGTCCGGCATTGGCGCAAGTCAGTTTGGAGCAAACCAGCCAATCGCAGGCCAATAAGGATTTCATCCTGCGTTACCGTTTGACGGGTGAACAACTCGCCGCCGGGTTGTTGCTGTACCAGGGTGCGGAGGAAAACTTCTTCCTTTACATGGCGCAGCCGCCGGAGCGCGTGGCGACGGCGGCCATTCCTGCGCGCGAATACATTTTCGTGGTGGATGTTTCGGGTTCGATGAACGGCTTTCCGCTCGACACGGCCAAAGCACTGCTGAAAGACTTGATCGGCCAATTGCGCCCAACGGATTTGTTCAACGTGGTGCTGTTTGCCGGCGACGCCACAGCGCTCGCGCCGCAATCGCTGCGCGCCGAACCAGAAAATCTCGCCAAAGCCATTCGCCTGATCGAACAGCAACGCGGCAACGGCGGCACCGAATTGCTGGCCGCCATTCAACAAGCGATGGCGCTGCCTCGGCAGGCAGGCATTTCGCGCAGCGTGGTGCTGGTGACGGACGGTTTCGTTTCCGGCGAACAAGGCACGTTCGATTACATCCGCGACCATCTGAACCAATGCAACGTGTTTTCGTTCGGCATAGGTTCTTCGGTCAATCGTTACTTGATCGAAGGTGTGGCCAAAGCGGGAATGGGCGAACCGTTCATCGTCACCAAAGCGGAAGAAGCGCCCGCCGTCGCCGCCAAATTCCGCGAATACATTCAAACGCCTTTACTGACCGACTTGCGCGTCACGGCTCCGGGCTTCGACATTTACGACGTTGCGCCGGCGCACCTGCCGGATTTGTTCGCGCGGCGTCCGGTCGTTCTGTTCGGCAAATGGCGCGGGCCGTTAGCGGGCGCGTTTGAATTGCGCGGCAAAACGGGCGAAGGCGATTACCTGGCGCGTCTGGATGTCGCCGGCGTCAAACCGGAAGAAAGCAACCGCGCACTGCGTTACCTGTGGGCGCGTTCGCGCATCGCGGAGCTTTCCGATTACGGCGCAAGCGACCTGCCCAAAGAGCAAATCAACGAAATCACGGCGCTCGGATTGAAGTACAACTTGCTGACGCGCTACACCTCGTTCATCGCCGTGCGCGAAGCTGTAACTAATAAACAAGGTGCGGCCGACAACGTAGAACAACCGCTGCCATTGCCCGAAAGCGTCAGCGAAATGGCCGTCGGCAGCGAACCGGAACTCGTCTGGCTGCTGGCCGTAATGGCGGCGTTCGCAATGTTGATGGTGTTTCGCGGACGGAGGACGTTGGCATGAAGTGGCCGTTGACTCGCCGACAATGCTTGCAGGCCGTGGTGGTTTTGAGTTGCGCCTTCGCGCTTAAACTTCATTACTCCACGGCCACGGCCAATCAGTTGCGCTGGATTCTGACGCCGACCACGGCGTTGGTTGAAGCGATGACCGGCCTCGCCTTCGAGTTTGAATCGCAGGCCGGTTACTTGAGCCGCGAGCGCGGATTTATGATTGCGGTTTCCTGCGCGGGCGTCAATTTTCTGCTTACGGCCTTTTTGTTGCTGACGCTGAGCAGGTTGTGGCGCGGGCGGCTGACTTGGCGCTTTCTGCCGACGGCGGCGGCAATTGCTTACCTGGTCACGCTGGCGGCAAATGCCGTTCGCATCTGTCTGGCACTGTGGCTGCTACGGCTGCCTGCCAAAAGCCATGGCTGGCAGCCCGCGCAGCTTCACCGTTATGAAGGCATTCTCGTTTACTTCAGCTTTCTGTTGCTGTTATTCGTGGTCAGCGAACTGCCCCCCGCAGGGAAGATGACAGGATGGCGACAGCGGGTGTATGTTCCATTGCTGATCTATTACGCGACGACGTTGGGCATTCCGCTGCTCACTCGTGTCTGGCGGCAGGAAACGGCATTTACGGAACACACACTTGCGGTGGTGTTGCTGCCCTTGTTTTTAGCTCTGCCGCTCGCGGCGTTGCGCCGTCAAACGTTTTCCCGGTTTTCCCTTCCTGGTTGGGGTAAACGATTATGACCACATTGGTCGTCATTTTTTTTCTGTTGCTTGTGGCGACGACGCTCGCCGCAAGATTTTCAGCCCGCCGCGCGAATCTTCCAGAAATATCCCGCTCCGTGCCCGCTTCTCAATTCGACGGATTGTTCGCTGATAAACTTGCTGAAGAAATGAAATTGCTGGCGGAAGAAGACGCCGGAGCGGTTCAAGTAACAGGACGACAGCAATTGCTGGAACGTGCCGCAGCGGGCGACCTGAAAACGCTTAACGAAGCGCAGGCGCTCAACGAACCGCAGTTTTACCAGCAGGCATTGCGGGCAATTCTCACGCAAGCAGATGGCAACCCCAAACTTTTCCAATCAACAGTTGAATATATCGTCAGCAGTCGGAAGCTGCGTTCCAGCCGCGAATTCGCTGAAGCGACCATCGCGCTGTGGGCGGAGTCTCCAGACAGATTTTCGCCGGGAAGCGTTCTTTGCCTGGCGGCGCTGGCAGACGATGAAAGAGTTTTCGTTTGCGCGCTCGACACGGCGTTCAGGCTCTGGTGCGAAGAGCGAATCGAGAAGATTTCCGCCGCGGACTTTCTCGCAACGGTTGAAAGCGCCTACTGGCTGGTGGCCGGTGACGTGAGAAGTTCCGGGGCAGGCTTTCTGCTGAAACAGGCCATCGCCGATGTTCGCCGTGAGCTAGCGGCGGCAGACCGGCGACCGGCTTGAGTTAAATAAACCTCCTATTCGCTAGCAGCAAAGGAAACCTATGGATTCCGTACTTGGATTTTCACCTTTCCCGCTCGTTGCGGGAATCATTGGGCTGCTGATGGTGCTCTATGTGTTGAGCAAAATTTTCGTCAACGTCGGCCCGAAAGAAATCGCCATCAAGGAGCGCCGCTACTTTGGCCGCAAGATGCCGCCCGGTCGCGTCGTCGCCACCGAAGGCGAGGTCGGTATTCAGGCCGATGTGCTCAAGCCCGGCCTACACTTGATCCGCTATCCGTTCGAGCAGGTGGTCAGCAAAGTTCCGCTGATCGAAATCGGCGCGGACGAAATGGGTGTGATCGAAGCGATTGACGGCGAACCCTTGCCGCCGGGACGCATTTTCGCTCCCGACCGCGCGCAGAACGCGCACAACAACTTTCAAGACCCGATTGCCTTCATCAAGGAAGGCGGCGTCAAAGGCATTCAAATGCGCAGCCTGCCGCCGGGTTTGTGGCCGATTCATCCTTATCTGTTTCGCGTTTCGATTACTAAAGCGACGATGATTCCGCAAGGCAAGGTCGGCATAGTCAACGCTGCAGACGGCGCGTCGCTGGATCAAGGCCGTTTGATTGGTCGCAGCGTCGAAGGCCACAGCAACTTTCAAAACGCCGAACAATTTATAGCCGCCAATGGACAGAAAGGCCCGCAGGTGGACATTTTGACACCCGGAACCTATCGCATTCTGTGCAATTCGATTTCGCTGGAAGACAACACGGTCAAGCCCGGCTTGTTTTCGATTCAACTGGCGGATGCCGCCGTCATCAATGAAAACCAGGTTGGGTTGGTCGAGGCGCTGGACGGTTCGCCGCTCAATCCGCGCGATTACGTAGCCCTGCCGGTCGAAGGCCACGGCAATTTTCAGAACGGCAATGAATTCATCCAACGCGGCGGCCAGCGCGGGCCGCAAAAAGACCTGTTGTTGCCCGGGACTTATTACATCAACCCTATGCTCTTCAAGGTGATTCACGACACCGCCAAGGAGGTCAAACCGGGCGAGGTCGCGGTCATTGTCTCGAACACCGGCAAGGACCCCGGCGAGGAAATTCGCCGCGCTATGGCGGAAAAAATTCGCGCCAAACTCGAACGCGAGGAAAAGGAACAATTAGCCGCCGCCGCCGCTCATCTCGATCAGTTGGATGGACATAACGGCGACGATTTGCTCGAAATTCAGCAGGAGTTGAAGCTGAGCGACCCGGCAGACAATCGCCTGGATCAGGGCGCGCATGAAGCCTACGTCGTGCCGGACGGCTTCAGAGGCATACAGGAAACAGTGGTCGGCCCCGGACGCTATTACGTCAACACGCTGGCCGTCACTCCCGTGGTCATCCCGACCACTAACCAAACTGTCGAATGGACTGCCGAACAAATCAAAGGTTCCTTCGATCCGTTTGAAGTGATTTCCAAAGACGGGTTCACGATGCAGTTGGAAGTTCGCGTCGTATTCCGCGTCAAACCGGAAGACGCGCCGTTTATGGTTGCCAAGATCGGTTCGATTGATCGGCTGATTCAAAACGTCATGCATCCGCTGATTGATTCCATCTTCCGCAATCAAGCCAGCGAATCGTCGGCGATGGCCTATCTGCAAAATCGCCATGAGGAGCAGGAACGTGCCGAAGCTCGCGTCCGCGCACATCTGCTGAAATACCACGTGGACGTGGTCAACGTGCTGATCTGCCACATCCGTTTGCCGGAAGAACTGATGAAAACGCAGACCGAAAAAGTCCTGGCCGAACAACGCCAGACCATGTTCAACGCGCAACGCGAAGCTGAGGTCAATCGCATTGAACTCGAAAAAACCAAAGCTCACGCCGACAACCAGAAATCGCTGATGGAAGCGACGGTCGGCGTTGAAATCTCCAGCCGTCGCGCCGAACAGCGCCGGTCCGAAGGTGAAGGCGAAGCGCACTACATACTGCAAACGGGCAAGGCCGAAGCTGAAAAGGTTCGCCTGATGGGCGAAGCGCAAGGCGTGGCTTACAAAGAGCAGGTCAACGCGCTTGGCGCGCAAGGCGTTGCGCTGGTTGAAACGCTGAAAGTCATTGGCGAAAAAGGCGTCCGCATCACGCCCGACGTTCTGGCTTCAGGCGGGGGCGGCGAAGGCGGCGGAAACCTGGGCACGCTGCTGCTGCTGAATCTGTTCCGCGACCAAATGAAGCTGAACGGAACAAAACCCGAACCGGCTAACGGCACGGCCAAACAATGGTAACCGGTACAAATATCGTCAGCCGCCGCATCACCTGCGGCGGCTGACGAGCTTTATCTCAATGTCAGCGAGCGAAAACCTTATCCTCTCCCGGTTGCCTGGTACTTTATCAAACTAAAATTTCCCGCCTTGCCACTTTTCTGCTGCCACGAATGGGACAGGCGCATCCCAAAAGTGGACAGCTTGTGACCAGCCATTCGCGGCACCGCCTAATTTTTACAGCCATTTGGCAATATTTTCTCTGGCACGCATCTGGCTACCGGGAACTCTGTTTCTTTTGATGGCGGAAAGCACACAACTGGATAAAGAGGTGAAAATGAACTCGCTTTGGCAAGACTTGCGCTACGGCGCGCGAATGTTACTGAAACAACCTGCCTTCACGTTTGTCGCCGTGTTGACGCTGGCAATCGGCATTGGTGCCAACACGGCGATTTTTAGTTTGCTGGACAAACTGCTGTTGCGGACATTGCCGGTCAAAGACGCCGAGCAGTTGGTGCTGATTACGGCGGAAAGCATCAATCCTAAGTTTCTCAACAATATCTTCTCTTACCCGGACTTCACTGATTATCGCGACCGGAATCAGGACTTGTCCGGGTTGTTTGCTTTCATTCAAGTGCAAACCAAATTTGGTACGGCGGACGATGCACCGAATCTGCGAACGGAACTGGTTTCCGGCAATTACTTCGACGCGCTGGGCGTAGCCGCCGCCAATGGTCGCGCCATTGGTATGAAAGATGAAAGGGAAGAAGGCGCGCATCCTGTAGCGGTACTCAGCCACAGCGCATGGCAACGGCGATTCGGTTCCGCGCCAGACATTGTCGGGCAAAACATCATTCTCAACGGCGTGACGCTCACCGTTATCGGCATTGCGCCGCGCGGATTCGCCGGGATGAAGCTCGAAAATCCAACCGAAGTTTGGGTTCCGCTGATGATGCGGCGCGATTTGTTGGAAGCGACCGATTCAATTCGCGAACGCTCGGCGTCCTGGTTGATGCTGGCCGGAAGGCTCAAATCCGGCGTGCCGATGGAACAGGCGCAAGCCGGACTGGATTTACTGGCGCGCAACATTCGCAACGCCAATACCCCGCCGGAACAACGCAATGTGCCCTTTTACGAAAAGCGCATGCTGATGGAACCGGGCGGCAGAGGCATTTCCTACCTGCGCAAGAATCTGAATCAACCGCTGACGTTGCTGATGGCGATTGTCGGTCTGTTGCTGCTGATTGCCTGCGCCAACGTCGCCAACCTGTTGATGGCGCGCGCCACCACTCGGCACAGGGAAATCGCAGTCCGGTTGGCGCTGGGCGCTGGGCGCTGGCAAATCGTCAGGCAGTTGCTGGTCGAAAGCTGGTTGCTGGCCGGCGTTGGAGCCGTGGCGGGAATGCTGGCCGCGCCGTGGCTTTATGAATTGCCGCTGCTGTTTCAACCCAATCTGGCCGTGGCGCAAACGGTTTTTGAATCCAGTCTGGACGGTCGTGTGCTGGCCTTCATAATGTTGTTGACGGCGCTGACTGGGACGATTTCCGGCCTGGCTCCGGCCTGGCAAAGTGCGCGTTTCGATTTGGTTCCGGCCTTGAAAGATGCTGACGCGAATCTGCATTCCCACGAGCGCCGCTTCAATGTTCGCAATCTGCTGGTGGTCGGGCAAATCGCGCTTTCGCTGGTAATGGTCATCGGCGCGGGCTTGCTGGTGCGCAGCCTGCAACGGCTGCTGGCCGTGGATACTGGCTTTCGGGCGGAAAACGTCTTGATCGTGCCGGTGGAATTGTCGCGCGAAAAGTTCAATGGCGCGGGAGATCAGCAAGAGTTTTTGCGCCGGCAGGACGAAAAGAACAATGCCTTCTTCCGGCAGGCGGTGGAGCGCGTTCGCGCCCTGCCCGGTGTTGAAGCCGTCAGCACCGCCGCCATCACGCCGATGAGCGGATCGTTTATGTCCTTCAGCGCGAACATCGAAGGCTGGCAACCCAAGCCCGGCGAAAACCTGGCGATTGACGCCAACAAAGCGGGGCCGGGCTATCACGAGTTGATGGGGATGCAGATTGTTCAAGGACGCGGTTTCACCGAACAGGATCGCGCGGGCGCACTCGGCGTGATCATCATCAACGAAACGATGGCGCGCGTCTTTTTCCCGAATCAAAACCCGCTCGGCAAACGCATCAACGACCGCGAAGTCGTCGGCGTGGTGCGCGACGCCAAGTTGCGCACGCTGACCGACGCGCCCATTCCGCATTTCGATTTGCCCGCCTTGCAAGATACGTATGGAAGCTTCGCGCGGCTGGTCGTGCGCGCTAAAGGTAAGCCGGAAGCTTTGATTCCGGCGGTGCGTAGCCAATTGCGCGCGCTGAATTCCAACGTCGCGCTCAATGGCGTGACCACGCTTTCGCAAGAGCTGAACAACTCCATCGCCGCAACGCGAATGGCCACCGCCCTGACCGGATTGTACGGCTTGATGGCGCTATTGCTGGCGGCGATTGGTTTATACGGCGTGATGACTTATGTCGTCAGTCGGCGCACGCGCGAAATCGGCGTGCGAATGGCCATCGGCGCGCAAGGCCGCGACGTGCTGCGAATGGTCATCGGGCATGGTATGTCGCTGGCACTGATTGGCATTGGGCTTGGCGTTGCGGCTTCGCTGGGGCTGACGCGGCTGATTCAAAGTTTGCTGTTTCAGGTCAATGCCACTGATCCGTTGACATTCGTGGTGATTACCGGATCGCTGATCGTCGTAGCGGCGTTGGCGTGTTACCTGCCTGCGCGTCGTGCGACCAAAGTTGATCCGATGGTTGCCTTGAAATGTGAGTAACCGAAAGAAGGAGGAATTGCGTGCAAAACTTATTTCAAGACCTGCGTTACGCTTTACGGGCTTTGTTGGGTAAGCCGGGGTTCAGCTTGATCGCCATCATCACGCTGGCGTTGGGCATCGGTGCCAACACGGCAATTTTCAGCGTCATTAATACCGTGTTGCTGAAACCGCTGCCGTATAAGGACGCCGACCGGCTCGTGGCCGTGTGGGGCAAATTGCTGAAGGCCGATCAAGTGGAACTTTCGCCGAACGAGTTAGCGGACTTTCGTGAACGCAGCCGCGTCTTTGCGCAGTTTGCCGCTTCCGAACGCACGAATTTGAATCTGACCGGCAGCGGTGACCCTGTGCGTTTGGAGGGACAGGCCGTTACCGCCAACCTATTCCCGATGCTGGGCGCATCGCCGCAGCTGGGGCGGACGTTCACGCCGGATGAGGATCGGGCCAATGCGCGCGTCGCGGTTTTAAGCCACGGCTTATGGCAGAAGCGGCTGGGTGCAAAGCCGGATGTGATCGGCAAACCGATTTTGCTGGACGGAAAAAGTTACGAGGTCATCGGTGTGATGCCGGGCGATTTTCAATTTCCGCCGCCGGGGACGAATAGCACGTTGGGCGAAATCTGGGTTCCGCGCTCGCTCGAAACCGAAACGCGGCGCGACGCGCACAATCTGTTCGCCATTGGCTGGCTTCGCGCCGACGCCAACTTCGCGCAGGCGCGTGCCGAAATGGACAGTTTCGTTCGTCAGCGCGCGCAGGAAGATTCCCGGCGACAAGGAACCGGATTCACGCTGGTTCCCCTGCAGGCGCAGGTCGGACGGCAGCTTCGCCCGGCGCTGTTGATTCTGGCTGGAGCCGTGGGTTTCGTTTTGCTGATTGCCTGCGCCAATGTCGCCAATTTGCTGCTGGCATCGGCTTCCGCGCGACAGAAGGAAATCAGCATCCGGTTGGCGCTTGGCGCGAGCCGCTGGCGCATCGTCCGGCAATTGCTGACGGAAAGCCTGCTGCTGTCGGCGCTCGGCGGCGGCCTCGGTTTGCTGCTCGCCGTATGGAGCAGCGAAGCCATTCGGACGCTTGGTGCCGCCCAGATTCCGCGCGCCGACCAAATCGGCGTGAATGGCACGGCGCTCGGCTTCACCTTCCTGCTTTCGATGCTGACAGGCATTGTTTTCGGACTCGTCCCGGCGCTGCAAGCTTCGCGCGCCGATTTGAACGGAACGTTGAAAGAGGGCGGCAGAAGCGGTAGCGGTGGCGGACGCCGGCGGTTGCGAAGCGCGCTGGTCGCGGTGGAAGTCGCCCTGTCGCTGATGCTGCTGCTGGGCGCGGGTCTGCTAGTCAAAAACTTCTGGCAACTGTTGAATGTTGATCCGGGTTTCAACACGCGGAATCTGTTGTCGCTGGAAGTGTCCCTGGCCGGCGAACGTTACAGCGACAGTCCGCAGCGGTCGGCCTTTTATCAGCAGACGCTGGAACGTCTTTCAAGCTTACCGGGCGTGCAAGCGGCGGCGGCCATCAATCATCCGCCCTTTTCCGGACGCCGAGGCATCAACGTGTTCAAAATCGAAGGCCGCCCGGAACCCACCGGAATGAGTGATACGCCGCTGGCCGATTTCCGCGTCATCAGTTCGGGCTATTTCCGTATGATGGACATTCCGGTTTTGCAAGGTCGCGCGTTCAATGAATCCGACGGAGCGGACGCGCCGCGCGTGGCGATTGTCAACCAGGCCTTCGTTCAGCGTTTTCTGCCGGGCGAAAATCCGCTGGGGCGACGGCTGAGCGGAGACAACGAATGGGTGACGGTGGTCGGAGTGGTCGGCGATATTCGACAATCAGGATTGGATCAGGAAACCGCGCCGCACGTTTACGCGCCCTACCAGCAAATGCCCGCGAGACGTTCCGGGATTTTATTGCGCACTTCGGTTGACCCTCTGAGTCTGGCGGCGACGATTCAAAAACAAGTCAACGCGGTTGATCCTGATCTGCCGATTTACAACCTTCACGCGATGGACGAACTGATTGCCGGTTCGATGGGCGGACGGCGATTGAATCTGGTGCTGTTGGCGGCGTTTGCCCTGACAGCGCTGGCGCTGGCTGCAGTGGGAATTTACGGAGTGATATCGTATTCGGTGTCGCAGCGCGCGCGGGAAATCGGCATTCGCTTGGCAATTGGTGCACAACGCACCGACGTGATGAAACTGATTGTTTGGCAGGGAATGATTCCGGTGGCGATTGGAGTGGCGGCAGGAATTGCGGGCGCACTGGCGCTGGCGCGCGCGATCACCACGCTGCTGGTTGGTATCAGTGCCAATGACCCGATTACCTTCGTGGCGATTGTGATCTTGCTTGCAACGGTGGCGCTGCTGGCCTGTTTCATTCCCGCGCGACGAGCGACCAAGGTGGATCCCATCATCGTTTTGCGCGCGGAATGACCCTAACTCCGTTGCGGTAAGGTTTGGCCAGATGCCATGGGCTTGCCCCGTGGAACTTCACGTTGGCAGCTACAA
>CAZRXE010000013.1:0-2138 GCA_964603695.1 uncultured Heliomicrobium sp. | reverse complement strand
GGCTTCACGGGCAACGGCGGCCCGGCGAAAGAGGCGACGCTGTCCGGGCCGAAAGGCTTGAGTATAGGGCCGGATGGAAATGTTTATCTGGCGGATACCGAAAGCCATTCGATTCGGATGATTGATGTGCGCCGCCGGACGCTTGAGTTAATCGCCGGCACGGGCGAAAGCGGCGACGGTCCGGAAGGCGATCCGCTGAAATGCAAAATGGCGCGTCCGCACGGCGTGTTTGTGGACAAAGACGGCAGAATTTTCATCGGCGACAGCGAAGCGCATCGCGTGCGCGTGATTGAAATCAAGAAATAGACTTTTCCGCATCCACTGAACTGATCGGCAAGCTGTCTTCGCGTTTGGCTTTGCGGCGGCTGTTGTCGTTGAAACAATGGCTGAGACTGCGCAGATAACCTTGCACGGCGACTTGGCGGTCGAAACGTTGCTCAAACAGCGCGCGTGCGGCAACGCCCAATGCTGCAAGTTTGGCGCGGTTTTCCGCCCAGCCGGAAATCGTGGCCGCCAGCTTTTCGGATTCGCCGCCGGCGATGGCCGCGCCACAATCGTGTTTGGCAATCAATTCCGCCACGCTGCTGCGTTGATCACCGACAAACAGCAACGGGCGTCCGGCGGCCAAACTGCTGTAGGTTTTGCTCGGCACGCTCAACCCCGCCAAACCGTCGGCCAGCGTTATCAACAAGGCATCGCCCGAAGCCAGACAATGGCGCAATGCTTCGCGCGGTTGATAAGGCAGCATGCGTATGTTCGTGAGGCCGTGCAGCAACGCGAATTTTCGGATTTCGGCGGCTTTGGCTCCCGCGCCGATGAAGACGAACACAATGTCCGTCCGCGCGCGCAAAGCTTTGGCGGCGTCCAGCACCGTGGCGAATTCATTAACCAAACCCAGATTGCCGGAAAACAGCACAATGAATTTGCCGTACAATTCCGGCCAGTCTTTTTGATTGAAATAGCCTGCTTCGCCTTCGCCGAGGGGCGTGATTTCACGCCCGTCCGCCCAGTTGTGAATCACGTCAATGCGCGAATAGGCTTCCGGGCCGATCTTGGCAATCACCCGTTCAAACATGCAATCGCTGAGCACGATGATGCGGTCGGCGCGGCGCAGCATTTGGCAGGTCAGCCAGTCCAGCACTTTCGCCAAACTGCTGTTTGGATTCAGCGCGCCCAGTGCGACGGCCACGTCGGGATATAAATCTTCCATCAAGGCTACGAACTTCATGCCGCGCAGCTTGCCGACGATCAGGGCAATCAGGCCAATCAGCGGCGGCGTGGTCAGCGCCATCACCACGTCTTGCCGCTGCATGGTCAGCAGCTTCCAAAACGCCGCGAAATAAAACGTCGAATAATCCGCCAGCCTCGCCGGCAGTGTGTTTTTGCCGAAGCTTGTCGCCCAGGCGCGTTCGATGCGGACGCCTTGAAAATCCTCGCGCGGAGGCAAGGCATCACCGCCATTGTAGCGACTGCGCGCGGCCAGCGCGGTCACTTCTACGCCTTGCTCGCGCAGACTTTGCGCCAGTTCGGTCATCAACTGGCTAGTGGCGGAATGGTCAGGATAAAAAAATTGGTTGAGGATGGTGAGGCGCATGTCGAAAGCCTTTCCTCCCCAAAAGCCTTGAGCGAAATCTCCGGGGCCGGAGCGAGTCGAGCTTTGCTTCAAAGGACTTTGCATTCTGGGAGAACAAATTCTTGTTTCGGTTTACGGAAGCGGGCCTCAAGCTTCGGGGCGGGGTTCGCGGCCCAAATCAGCAGCGTGGTTACGTGTTGTGCGGGGTTATAGGTTTTGCGGATCGGTTCGCCTTGCGACGGGTTTTGATTTCGACTGCGGCGTCAACACTGCACGCCATTCGTTTCCAGCCATTCTTCCAAAGCGACCAGCACCCAGAGCCTGGACCAGGAAACCTCGGTCGAACCTTGTAAAAACAGATTCCAAAGTTTGTGTACTTCCTGCGGATCGAAAACACCTCGGTCGGCGATGCGCTGCGGGTTGAGCCGCGTTTCGCAAAAACTCCGCAGCGCGCTGCGCATCCAGTCGGCAAAGGGCAGCGTGAAGCCCTGCTTCGGTCGCTGCACCACATCGCGCGGCAACTGATTGCCGAGACCGGCCACCAGCAATGATTTCGGCACTCCGT
>CAZRXE010000012.1:0-4856 GCA_964603695.1 uncultured Heliomicrobium sp. | reverse complement strand
GCCGATGGAGCCGGAATCGGCCAGCCGGAAAACGTGTTCCACCGAATCCGTGGTGAAGCCGCGTTCGGGCAAATCGAAATTGCCCACGCCGTTGTTGTCGCGGCGCGTGGCGTTGCGTTGGTATTCGGCGCGCGCCGTGTGGTTCGGCGTCAACAGATGTTCAACGCGCCCGTTCAGGTTCAGCGTCCGCCAGGGTTGGCGAATTTGATCGAAGTAATTGCCGGTCGGCAGCGCCGAGACAATCGTCTTGGCTTCGTAAGAGTTCACGCCGTCGGCTGAAAGAAACGCCGACGTATGTTTTTTCCAAAGCGGCCCGCCGATTTCAAAACCGAAGCGGCGATTTTGCTCCGCGCCGCGAAAGGGCGCGAAGGCATTGCGCGCGTTCAACGCTTCATCACGGAAGCCCAAATTGAAGCTGCCGTGCCAGGCGTCCAAACCGGGCTTGGTGAAGATGTCCACGCTGATGAATGACGATTCGTGGTTTTCCGCCGCGTAGGCGTTGGTGCGAAAGCGTATTTCGCGAATTTGGTTTTTGGGCGGCAGCTTGCCGCCGCGAAATCCGTTGACGCGAAAGGTCGCGCCGGGGCCGGCCATATTGCGAATGGCTTGCTCGAACTCTTCCGGGTCGTCCGGCAATTGCGCGATTTGCTGCGCGGTCAGCACGGTTGAAAACGCATCGCCGCGCGGATCGGTCTTGGCTTCCTGTTTATCTTGCGCAACGGTGACGGCATCTTCGACGGCGGCGATTTGCAGTTTAACTTCCAATTGATTCGCGCCCGAACGCAGCACCACGTCTTTCAAGGTCTGCGGCGCGAAACCTTCGGCGGATACTTCGATTTGAACTTTGCCGGTCGCGAGCTGCACTAAGTTCGCCTCGCCGCGCGTGCCGGTTTTGGCTTCCTGCGCGCGTTTGCCGATGACGACGCGGGCGTTGGGAACCGCTTCGCCGTTGGGATCAATCACCGTTACACGCAAATTGGCGTCGGCGGCTTTTTTGCTTTGCGCAAACACAGGGTTCAAGGCCAATGCCGCCGTCAGCAACAAACTCAGCAATTGAAAACAGAACTTGCCCCCACTCATCTTTTCTCCTTCATCGTGGGACAGACTTTAGCCTGTCTGCACTGTGGACAGGCTAAAGTCTGTCCCACAGTCTTAATGACTCTTTACAGACCAAGCTGCTTGCCGATGTAGCGGCTGACATTCGCTGCGTTCGGCGGATCGTAATTGCCCAGCACGATGACCGTGTAAACCGGCGCGATTTCCAGTTCGGCATTGATGCCGGGCGCGCCGCCAGCCACTGCCGCGCGGCTCAGAATGCGGCGGCTGTTTTCCGCATTGAGCAGTTTGTACGCGCGCAAAGCCTGGGCGAATTTCAGCAGGTCTTCCGCCGTCGAATAACCACCGCCCGCCGAACTGCCGCGCCCTGGACGTGTGTCCACGTTGTTGACGCGCTCGCCTTTGTCGTTGCGGCGATAGCCTTCGGCCAGGTTCGGCGTGCCCGCGCCGCTCAAGTAGCTGTCGGTGTCGGTCATGCCGGCGGGTTTGTAAATGCGTTCGCGGACGTAATCGTAATAAGTTTGGCCGGTGACTTTTTCGATGATCGCGCCTAACACTATGTAACCGCCGTTGGAATAAGCGCGATTGGTTCCCGGCTCAAAGGCCAAAGGCTTGTCGGCAAATAGCGGCAGGTAATCGTTGATCGTGCGAATGCGTTCTTTCGGCGTGGCGTCATATTTCGCGCCGAAGAAATCGCCGATGCCGGATTGCATCTCGTAGAGTTGTTTGATCGTCACTTTTTCTCCGGCGTCTTTGTTCGGGTAATTCGGCAGGTGTTTGCCGAGTTTGTCTTCCCAGGCGAGTTTGCCTTGTTCGATCAATTGCAGGATGGCGATTTGCGTGAAGATTTTGTTGATCGAACCCAGGTTGAATTTGGTGTTGATGCGGTTGGGCGTTTTCTTTTCCTTATCGGCCAAACCGACTGCTTTTTGAAAAATCGGTTTGTCGGCTTTGGCAATCAGCACCACGCCGGAAAAGTTGTCGGCGGCGGATTCCTTGTCAATCCAGACGGGCAGTTCCTGCAAAAACTCGGCTTCGCTTTTGCGCGCATTGGCGGGCGTGGCTTCGGCGGGTTTTTCAATTTTTGTTTCACCGCTCGGAGCGGAGGCTTCGTTGATGCGAAGCTCCGTCACGCCGTGAGGCGGACGCTGTTGGATGGCAAGGCCGAATTTCAACCAGCGCCCGTCTTTTTTGGCTTGTGCCAGAATTTCAATCTCGAATTCAGCGGAACGCACAACGCTGTGTGGGTTCAATCCGCCGGATTGTTGGTGGAAGCCTAAATCTTCCTGGGCGTTCTCGACATCGCCGCCGGTTTCCTGATGAAACTTCTTCATTGTCGCCAGGTCGCCGGAATTCAGCGCCTTTAAAAATTTGTCCAGCGTCTTGCCGGCGGGTGTGTCTGGCGTATGAAAGTCGGCTGCCGGTGTTTGTACTGTGGCGACGACTTCGCGACGCGGCGTTGGCGCAGTTGTGGACGCAACGTTAAGCGAAGCGGGCAAGGTGATTTTGGCTTCGTCCAATTCGCGTTGCAGTCCGGCGGCCAGGGTTTTCAACTGTTCGGCGAACATCGGCTGCGACACTTTCGGCTGAATTGCGCGAACGGCCATCAGATGCGCGACTTTCAACGCTTGCGCCGCCGGAACGTCCACGTCCGGTTTGACGCCCGTGCCTTCCCAATTGGTTTTGGTGATCGGGTTGATAGAACGCGCAAAAGGAACCATCACCATAAAGTCTTTGCCCAATCTGCGCGGATTCACCGGGTGCGCGCCGCCGCCGGTGGTTTCGCCGACGATGGTGGCGCGCTTCAGATTTTTCAAGTTGTAGCTGAACTCTTCCGCGCCGGAAAACGTGCGATTGCTGGTCAACACGAAAACAGGTCTGTCGCCGTACTTTTTGCCGGGAACATCTGGTTTCGTCCAGAACTCTTCGGTGCGATTGTCCAGGCGCGAATAGATGTCGTTCAAATGCGTGCGTTCGTTGAAAAGGTAACTGCACAAGAACGCCACCATCGCCGGATCGCCGCCGCCGTTTTGCCGCAAATCGAAAATCAGCGCGTCGGTGTTGGCCAGAAAGTTCATGGCCGCAGTCGCCGTTTCGCCGGCCAGATGCGGCGGCTCGAATCCGCGCAAGTCCACGTAGCCGACGTTGCCGCTGAGCCGTTCGACTTTTTCAAAACTGAAATTGCGTTTGGCGGACATTTCGCGGCGCGTGGCCGGATCGGCGATTTGTTGCGTGAAAAACGGCGAATTGCCGTCGTTGAACATCACGCGCAGATGTTTGTCGTGGCTGACTTCCTGCAAATGTTGCGTCAGGCGATTGGCCAGCGTGCGGCCGTCGGCGATGTCGTCGTATTCCTTGCGCTCGACGCGATTGCGAATCGCCAGCTCCATTTGTTTGGCGGTTTCGGGAAAGACGTAAGCGTCGTTGAGCGTCTTGATCGTGTCTTCAATCACTTGCCGCCGCGTGGCGACATCAATCACGCCCGGTTGTGCCGTTTGCGCAAAGCCTACGGCAATCAGATTGGTCGTCAGATGAGCCGTCAGCAAAAGCGCACACAGACGGCGAATGAATGTTCGATAGGTTTGATTCATTTTTCCTCCTTGCCAAAAAACCAATTGACGACATTGGCGAAGACATTGCGGAGACCTTCGCGGTCTTCCGACCCTTTGGAAAATCCGTGATCTCCGCCTTCGATGCGTTCGACGGTCAGGTCGCGTCCGCGTGCGATCAGTTCGGCACGCATCACGTCAAAGCCCGTCACAGTGACGGCGCGATCCAGCGTCCCCTGCGCCAGATAAATCCGCGCTTTACTTCGCTGCAATTCGGCCAGAACTGAAGTTTTCATAAAACTAGACCAGCGGCGATAAGGATGACCCCAGAAGAATTTCGTTGTGCTGTCCGGTTCAGTTTGAATTTGCTGCCAGCTTCCATAAACGAATTCGGCGGGATCGCTTTTGGCTGCGCCTTCGCCGGAAGGCTGGGCTTGCAGGCGCGCGATTTCGGCCAGATCGAAGAGCTGCGTCGGGCCGCCGCCCGCCAGACTGGCAACATGCGTGACTTGCGGATTTTCCGCCGCCACGCGAGCTGCGACGATGCCGCCTTCGGAATGTCCGACCACCAAAGTTTTGCCGGCATCAATGTCGGGGATTTGCCAAGCGGCCTTCAGGCTTGCACCGACGGCTTCGCCCCAGCGATCCAGCGTGTGTTCGGCCAAAAACTCCGGCGAACATTTTTCCGCCGTACCGGGCTGTTCCTGTTTGTAAAGGTATTCGACGCCGGGTTTTTCCACGACCATTACGCGAGCGCGCGTGCCGGCCTTTTCCAACATCAGGTTTTGCATTCCGCCATAAACCAATTCGCCGCGTTTGGTGAAGTTCGACATACAGCCCGAACCCTGAATGAAAACAATCAGCGGCAGTTTGGCATCGGCGGCTTTCGCGCGAGAGAGAAAGAAACTAATTTTTCGTCCGAATTTGTCCAGCGTGAAGTAGCGTTCAAACTGAGTTCCGGTCGGCGCGGCATCGCGTTCCGGTTGATAAGGCTTTTGCGCGGCGGCAAACATTACTTCGCTGTTTGCCGCCACAGCCATCAAAACAATGAGCAGGATTCGCATGAAGCGAGTCATCGTCAATTCCTCGGAAATTATTTTTCGCCCGGCGCGGAAGTTGGCTGCGCGCGAATGCCTTCGATGGCGTGCGGGGCTTCGCCGCCGACGGTGAAGGTGAAGTTCAGCCAGCGACTGTCGTTTTTGGTTTGCACCAACACTTCGATTTCGGTTTTTTCCGAACGCTTGATGCTGT
>CAZRXE010000011.1:0-6486 GCA_964603695.1 uncultured Heliomicrobium sp. | reverse complement strand
CCTCCTCTTCAGGATTTCGCCGTCAAAACCAGCAATTGATGTTCCCGCTGTAAAGCCTTGTTTTGCTGAAAAGCAGGCAAGGGAAGTGCGGGATTTCCCGCAAGCCTTGAGTTAGTTTCCTCAGCCCGGCGCGCCCGCCGGAGTTTTGACCTCCGCATCGCTCCGTTGCCTTGTCAAAGCCGCGCCGTGTCACTTATCGTTCCCGTCCTGACACGTCAGGTCCGCTCATATTTCACGCACGAGGAGAATACTGATGAACTCAAAGAGTCTGTTGATTTCTTTGCTGCTGTCCGTTTGTTTCGCCGCCGTCGCCGTTGCGCAGGACAATCCATTTCTGGGCAAATGGAACATCACCGGCGTCGGGCAATACAGCAATTACGTTTACTGGTTGGAAGTGAAAATGGAAGACGGCAAACTCGCCGGTTACTTCCTGAATCGCGGCGGCAGTGTGCTGAAGCTGCCTGAAATCAAGATCGAAAACGGCGAACTCGTTTTTTCGCCCGCCGGTCGTCCGAACGCCAAACCCGTCCATCGCGCCAAAGTCGAAGAAGGCCGCTTGCTGGGCATGCTGACGCAGGGCGAACAGCAAATCCCCTGGATGGGCGAGCGCCCGCCGCAATGGTCCAATTACGACACCAACGCCAAGCATCGTTACGGCACGCCGGTCGTACTTTTCGACGGCAAGACGCTGGAACATTTCGTCGGTCAGGTGAAAGACAAGAAATTGGGCTGGGCGATTGAAGACGGCGTGATGACCAACGTCCCGCACGCCAACAATCTGGTCAGCAAGCATCAGTTCGAGAATTTCAAAATTCATTGTGAATACAAACTCGGCGAAAAGAGCAACAGCGGCATTTATCTGCGCGGGCGTTACGAATTGCAGGTGCTGGACGACGCCGGAAAACCGACGGAAAGCCACGGCCACATGGCGCTTTACAGCCGCGTCGCGCCGAAGGTGAACGCGAGTTTGCCGGTCGGCCAATGGCAGATGATGGAAGCGATCATCGTCGGCAACCGCCTGTCGGTTTGGCTCAACGGCAAGAAGGTTCACGACAACATCCTGATTGAGGGAATCACCGGCGGCGCGCTCGATTGCAGGGAAGACCAGCCGGGGCCGGTTATGTTGCAGGGCGATCATGAAAAGGTCTGGTATCGCAAGGTGGTTGTTACGCCAATCAAATAAGCACAGGAATCCGGCCAGACGCGGCGAACAGAGTTTGGCGGAATGGCTGCTTCGCTTGCCTTCCTTGCTGCGTTCGACGTGGCAGGATTCGATTGTGCCGATTCTGCAAAGGCTGGCCTATCCGCTGGCTTCTGTGACCGCCATCGTGCTGGTGGGAATGGTGGGCTACGTTTGGCTGGAAGGCTGGTCGTGGTTCGATAGTTTGTACATGACCATCATCACGCTGGCCACCATCGGTTACGGCGAAACGCATCCGCTTCACACTTCGGGGCGCCTGTTCACGCTGTTGCTGATCGTGGTCGGTGTGGCGGTCTTCGGCTTTTTGATCTCGAACCTGACGCAGGCCGTGATCGAAACCGGCATCCGTTCGGCTTTGGGGAGACGCAAGTTGTTCAAGGACATCAGCTCGCTGAAAAACCATTACATCCTGTGCGGCGCGGGCCGTGTGGGGATGCGCGTGGTGGACGAACTCCACCGCAAGAAAGTGGACTTCGTAGTCATCGAACGCGACGAGGTCGTCGCCGAAAAACTGCTGACCAAAGGCCATTTGGTTTTAATCGGCGATGCGACGGACGAAACCGTTTTTGAAGGCGCAGGCGTCCGCACGGCGCGCGCTTTGATTACCACTGCTTCGAGCGACGCCGAAAACGTTTACATCACGCTGACCGCGCGCGGCATGAATCCAAATATCCACATCGTCGCCCGCGCCAACGATCAAGCCGCCGAACGCCAATTGCTGCGCGCCGGCGCGAACAAAGTCATCTCGCCCGTCTTGATCGGCAGCCATCGCCTGGCTCAAGCCGCGCTCAGCCCTGCCGTTGCGGACTTTCTGGAACTGACGACGATGACCGAAACCCTGGATTTGAACTTCGAGCAAATCCTGATCGGCGACCATTCCTCGTTGGCCGGCGTGAAACTGAAAGAGTCCGGCATCCGCACCGAACACAACGCCATGGTAGTGGCCATCACGCCACGCGCGGGCGGAATGATTTTCAACCCCAGCGGCGATCAGGTTCTGCACGCCGGAGATTTGCTGATCGCCATTGGCACGCATTCCGGTCTGGCCAAACTCGCCGAAATCGCTGACTACCATCCTGGACAAACCGCCAAGCTGAAGTAAGTGGTCCGGCAAAAAATCGTCGGGAATTTCATTTTCCATTTTGGATTTGTGATTTGTCATTGCTCGAAATAGCTGTGTCCCCGATGAAAAATGACAATTGGAAAATGGCAAATGGAAATTTCACGCAAAGCCGCGAAGGCGCAAAGAAACAATCAGGACAAATCATCAGAGTTCGGCGTCTTTCTTCTCTTCCTTTGTGCCGTTGCGGCTTTGCGTGACACGAAGGATCAACGCTCCGCCAGCTTCCTTCCCGCATTCAACTGATCGAAATTCAGAATCGCATTGAAGACCAAAAAGTAGCTGCCATGGGTTTCGGCGCGCCAGAACGGATTGTTGGAAAACAGCACGATGTGGCCGTCGCCGTGCGGCACGTCAATGACGGCAGGGCGTTGCGCCAATTCCGCGCCGTTTTCCAGTAGGCCGGAAACCAGCAGTTCTCGCGCGTCTGCGTAACGCAGCACCACGCGTGGGCGCGCGGCGGGGGGAATCAAACCGACGGCGTTGCGCAGCATGTCCGGCGTGACCACGCCCGGTTCCCAGACTTCTGATCGCTGCGATTCGGGGACGGCGTCGGGCGGGCGGTTTTGAACCACGTCAGGATCATCCGGCGTGCCGCGTCCGGTCATGCGGTCGCCGCCTTCGCCGCCGCCGCGCCGTCCGCCTCTGCCGCCGACGAAATTGCCGACGCCGAAGATTGGCCCGCTGGAACAGAAAATCGCCGGATTCTCGCGGTAGCCGTACAGAATCGGGCTGGCCGCGTCCACTGCTTTAGAGCGAACGACCGTGCCAGGTGCGCGCAGTCGCTGCGCGGGCGTGACGGTTACGCCCGGCGTGAAGCCGAAGCCGACGGCGAAATTCGATGTGTCGTTGGCCGTAATCAGCAATCCGCCGCGCCGCACGAAGTTCTGCAAATTCTCCAACCCGCTCCAACCCAGCCCCGGACGCATGTCGTCCGTTTCGTCCGTACCGCCTAGATTCGGCGTCAAGTCGGTTTTCTTCCAGGGCAGGGGATTGCCGTACATTGGCTGTCCGCTGACGATCTGTTGCGGGTTCGCGCGTCCGACAGGCGCGAAAATGATGACATCGTATTTGTCGCGCAACTTGTCGTTTTTGGCCACGTCCTGCGTACTGATGTAATCGAAGGGCACGCCGTATTTATCGAACTCCACTCGCCACCAGCCTTCGTCCTGCGTGCTCAGCCAGGTGTGCATAAAAGCCACGCGGGCGGCTTTCACTGGATGAGTTTTGACCGCAGGCGCTTCGCTGACGGCCAGCACCTTCAAACCGTATTCGACGGCGAAGTTTCGCAAATCGTTTTCGTTCGCCTGCCGGATGATGAACGAACCGCGCCGGAACTTCAGATTGGCGGCCTCGAAATCTTCTTCAGCGGCTTCAAATTGCGCGTCCTTGAACCGGTAGCGCAACGTGACCAGCGCATTGTCTGCATTGTGATTGATGACGTAGATGTTGCCTTTGCCGATCATTCCGCCGGGCGCTTTCACTTCGCCGGAGACTTTCTCCATCGGCGCGTCCAACGCTTTGACATCGGTGACGCGGACAACCTGTACGTTGCCGAGTTCGCCGAACGTCCAGGCTGTGTCGTCATAAATGTTCCGCTGCGGATCGTTCGGCGACCAGTATTGATAGTCCAGCATCATGTCCGCGATGCGGCTGTAGGGCTGATCCATCCGCACCAGATAACTGCCCGCCGCGAACGTCCGCGTCTCTTCGCTCCTTGCTTCGTTTCCGTTGCCCCCGTTGCCCCCGCCCGCCGCCATTTCGCCCGGACGCGCCGCTCTTTTTTTCGCGGGAACCGCAACCGAAAAAGCCGCCGTCGCCCGATGAACTTCGCAGCCCTGCATTTGCAGCAGCCGCAGCAATTCGGCCTGTCCGCCCGGACGCGGATCGTCGGCGGGAAACACGTAAGCCGCCGGGCCGGAGACCTTCGCTTTCAGAATCGAGTTCTTGCTTTTCAGATAAAAGTTGCGCAGGAAGTACTGCCGGTTCGAGGCGAACTGCGCCAGCGAAACCAGAATGCCTGTTTGTTGATAGTTGTTGTTGTTGCGCTGCGACCAGACCGTTTTCGGCAGCGGCGGATTCTGTTTGTACCAGGTGCGCTGGTATTCATTCGGCGACAACGTGCGTTCGACTGTGTCCGCGCCGCCGTTGCCGAAAGTCTCATACAAACGGCTGATGCCGTTGTGCGAAGCGGCGATGAACATCAAATAACTCGGCGACCAGGTGTCGAACGTGCCGTAAGTGAACACGCCCGGCATGCCGAATTTGGTCATTTCGCCGACGTTGTTCCAGCCGATGAAATGCCATTCGTTGGTCAGAATCGGATCGAGCCAGGCGTTGTAAGGCTCCGCGCCGACTGTGTTGTCGTAAAGGTAAGCCACGGATTCGTGCAGATCGTGCAGCACCTGCGGTTTCCAGTTGAGGTAAGTTTTCAGCACGTTGCGCGTCAGTGCCAGCGACAAGGACATTGAATCGCGGTTGTTGTCGTGCGCCACGTATTTGCCCCAATAAACCAGATTCGGCCAGTTTTTGCCGGGATTGGCCAGATGCCAGTTGTAAACGTCAACCTGCCGGTCGCGCCCGTCTACTTCAACCACGGGCGTAATCAATGTGATGGCGTTATCGCGAATGTGTTTGATGAAGGCGCTGTCGTCCACCGCCAAGCGGTAAGCCAGTTCCATCAAGGCCGTCGGCGAACCGGTTTCGGGCGAATGAATCGTGCCGGTCAGGTAATAAATCGGCACTGTGTCCGGTATCAGTTTGTCTGCTTCGTCGTCGTTCAGATTGATCGCGCGCGGATCGGCCAGCTTGGCCAATCGCGCGCGGTTTTCTTCCAGTTTGGCAATGTTGCCTTCGGCGCTGACGGCGACGGCGATCATTTCACGATTCTCTTCGGTCTTGCCGATGGAAAAAACTTTAACGCGCGGCGTGGCCTGTTCCAGCAGGCGGAAATATTTGTAGATCTCTTGCGAATAAGGCAGCTTGCCCGGCGCGCCGGCCACATCGCCCAGCACGGCTTTCGGCGTCGGGACTTTTGCTGATGCGGGCAGGTAATCGGTCAGCGGCGAATTGAAGAAAGGCTGCGTGGTGTATTCGCGAATTTTGCGCGTGTACTCTTCATCAATTGCCTGTTTGGGATCGCGTCCCGGTTTGATCGTCACCTGGACTTGCTGCGCCGGCGCAACCAGCGCCAGCATTGCCAGTAAACACAGACTGCGGACAAGCAGGGTCAGCGTCATAAAGATTTTCTCCTGATGAATAGTTTGTAGAGTGGAACGGCATCGCGATACCGCAGGCGAATCAGACAATGCCGAAACCTGAAACCAGATGCCCGAAACCTGACTACAAATCCCCACGGATTCGCACCGCAATGTACTTTTTAGCCAGGTCTTAGGTGTTGGGTTTCAGGAATCGGATTCCGGACAATGAATTCGCTGGCGACTTTCTCTACAGCCGTCGCACTCCAAGTTTGAATAGCGCGGGAATTCAGCCTGAGCAGGCGCGCTTCTGTCAATGATGTGCGCGCGGTTTGGCCGGCGCGGGTTTGATCAGCGAAAACGCGCGGCGCGAAAGCGGTTTGAAGTCCGTGGCCGTTTCCTGAATTTCGAGGAACTGATTGGCGGAAACGTCGCGGAAGGTCTGTTTGGTTCTGCTCGCCGGCCATTGAATTTCAACGGCGTCAATCTTCGCGGTTTTCAATCGGCCCAGTCCGATGTGCTGCGCGAACGGCGAAGCGCCGAACGAACCGCCGCTACTGATTTCGCGATAGCGAAAAGATTGTTTGCCGGCGGCGTCGGTGACGGTCAGTTTAATTTTCGCGCCAATGGCCGCACGATTGGATTTCGTTCCGGTCAGTTTGATCGAAATCCAGTTGTTCTTACTGCCGGGATTGGCGAAAAGCGCCTTGTTGTATTTGTCGCCGGGAATGAAGCCGCCGATGTTGGCGTAAATGTCCTGGTCGCCGTCGTTATCCAAATCGCCGAAAGCCACGCCGTGACCTTTTTGCAAATGGCCGGTTCCGGTGGCGGCTGTGACATCCACGAAGCTTTTGCCTTCGCGGTTGCGAAACATAAAGTTCGGCATCAACGCTGTGTAAGAAGGCGCGCCGGTTCCCAGATAAAAATCCAACCAGCCGTCATTGTCCAAATCGCCGAAGTTCGCGCCC
>CAZRXE010000010.1:0-1982 GCA_964603695.1 uncultured Heliomicrobium sp. | reverse complement strand
CCATTGCCGGAAATAACGTTGCGCGCGGCAAACAACGGCCCGCCGATGGTATTGGCGCTGGTCGCAATGGAAATGCCGCTTCCGCCGTTGGCCAGCGCCGTTGTTCCCGACGGATTAACGCCGATGAAGTTACCGGTAATGTGATTTTCAACCGTCGTTGGCGTACCGAAAAGTCGTATGCCGTTGGCGTTGAAACGATTGATAACCAGTCCACGAATGTCGCAATAACCGGTGTTCAGTTCCAGGCCGTTGGTTGATGCGCCGGGAGCATTCGTGCCGTTCAGTTCAATCAGCAACACGGCATCGTTGCCCACGGCCAGCGTATTCGCGCTGCTGCCCGGTTGGGTATAACCGTTGATTGTCACCATCTGCGTGATCGGCGGCAAAGCCGAAGTTGGCGCAATGGTTTTGACTCCGCCACCGGCGATGTTGAAGGCGATCAAGCCGCTGCCGAAAGAATTGTTGTCCAAAATGGCTTGGCGCAAGCTGCCCGCGCCGCTGTTGTTGGTGTTGGTGACGAGCAACTTTTGCACTTCGAGCGCGCCGATGTCCGGCGTGTTGATGTTGTCGCCGTTGCTGTCGGCATTGCGCGGCTGGCCGCGTTGATCGTTTGCGAAGGGGCTGGCGGCTCCGGCGTCAATGGCCGGACTGTCTCCGCGCAAGCCGTGCGTCAGCGTCGGGCCGCCGTTGTTGCTCAAAGGTCCCAGACGCGGATCGAGCGGCGCGGCAATCGTCCCGGTCTGGTCGCCCGTGGCGTTGAATCCCGTGCTGCCGTTCGATTTGCCGATCAGATTGAAGCCCTGCGAGGTGAACGCGCCGAACGCATCCGGGCCTGTGCCTGCCGTGTTCCCCGCAACAATGCTGTTTTTGACGTTGACCGTACCCACGCCGTTGATGTAAATGCCTCCGCCGTTGGTGTTCGCGGAGTTGCCGAAGATCGTGCTGGAAGACACATTCACCGTCCCGGCATTGCTGTTGAAAATACCGCCGCCGAACACGATGGCCCCGCTGGCGGAATTGCCGGAAATCGTGCTGCTCGTGACATTCATCGTTCCCGCGCCGTTGTTGTAAATGCCGCCGCCGCTGCCCGCCGTATTGCCGGAAATCGTGCTGCTTGTGACATTCACCGTTCCCGTCTTGTCATTGAAAATGCCCGCGCCATTCCGGTTGGGGCCGGTGGCCGTATTGCCGGACAGCGTACTGCCCGTAATATTCACGGTTCCGGTGTTGTTATTGAAGATGGCTCCGCCCGCGCTGGTCGCCCCGGTCGTATTGACGACGTTTCCGCTCAGCACGCAATTGGCCACACTTACGGTTCCCGGACTGTCGTTAAAAATCCCCGCGCCGAGCGAATTTACCGCTCCAGTCACCAAGCCATTGGCAATGGTCATCCCGGAGAACGTCAGGTCTGACACGCCATTGCCAACGTCGAATACCCGCACGGCATTGTTGCCGCTGACGATCAACTGGCTTGCGCCAGGGCCGTTGATTGTCAGGTTTTGGGAAATCGTCGGCAGCGCACTGCTGAGCGTAATCGTGCCGGTGACGCTGAAGGTGATCGTGTCCGCGTCGCTGCCCGCCGCGCAATCGGTCGAGCCGGATTGATTATCATTGTTGGCGTTGATGATCGCTTCGCGCAGCGAACATTGTCCGTTGGTGTTTTGCTCGTCCGCGAGCGTGGCCACCACAATCGAAGACTGACTTAAAAAGGCATAAACCGCGCCGGCGTCAGTCGCGCTGTTGTTCGCCTGGTTGCCGTTGATCCCGACAGCATTGCTGTCTTCGAAGCCTGCTCCGACGATCACCGTGTCGCCCGACACCGACACTGTGTAGCCGAATTCGTCAAACGCCTCGGTGTTGGAGGCTTTCAGATAAGCCTGCTGTGTCCAGACGCCGCCACTGCGCGCGAGCACATACGCCGCGCCGGCCCTGTTGGCGCTGTTGTCCGCTCCATTCCCATTGATCCCGACGGCATTGCTGGC
>CAZRXE010000009.1:0-3416 GCA_964603695.1 uncultured Heliomicrobium sp. | reverse complement strand
CTTCTCGCTGGATTCGGTGATTACGGCGGTCGGCATGGTGCAGCAGGTTTCGATCATGATGGTCGCCGTGATTGTTTCCGTCGGCTTTATGTTGTTCTTTTCCGGCACCATCAGCGATTTCGTGCAGCGACATCCGACGGTGAAAATGCTGGCGCTGGCATTTTTGATTTTGATCGGCGTGAATTTGGTGGCGGAAGGTTTCGGCCAGCACATTCCCAAAGGCTACACTTATTTTGCGATGGCGTTTTCCGTCCTGGTGGAAATGCTGAATTTGCGGCTGCGTAAGGTTTCAACAAAACCCGTTCATCTGCGCCAGGAATATTCGGAAACAGTTCAATAGGCAATTTCAGACTTTTGAGGTTACGACTTTGTTAAAAACACTTTTGCTCAACCCACCTTCGTTTGAAAACTTCGACGGCGGTGCCAGTTCACGCTGGCCCGCCACGCGCGAAATCGAAAGTTATTGGTATCCGGTTTGGCTCGGTTATCCGGCGGCGATGATTCGCGACCTGGGCGGACATTCACGTTTGCTCGATGCCGGGCCGCATCACATCGGCCCGGAAGAAACCGCGCAGATTGCCAAAGACTATGATTTCGTTGTGCTGTTCACTTCGCATGTGGGTTTTTCGATTGACGTGAAAATCGCCGAGCGAATGAAGGAATTGAATCCGGCACTGAAAATCGCCTTTGTCGGCCCGCCCGTCACCACGCATCCCGAAGTTGCGCTGACCGCCAGTCCGGTAATTGATTTCGTTACGCACAAGGAATTCGATCATCAGGTGACGCGCTTTGCCGCTGGCGAAGCGCTGGACAAAATTCCCGGCGTTCACTTCCTCAAAAACAATCAAATGGTCTCCACGCCGCCCGAACCGCTGGTGACGGACCTCGACAAGTTCCCGTGGGTGACGCCGATTTACAAACGCGATTTGGACATCACCAAATACAACGTGCCGTTTTTGCTGAACCCATACATCGCGTTTTATTCGACGCGCGGCTGCCCTGCGCGCTGCACTTTTTGCCTGTGGCCGCAGACTTTCGACGATCACGCGCAGCGCCAACGCTCGATTCAAGACGTGGCCAATGAAGTCGAATGGGCGCTGGACGCTTTCAAGCCGGAAGGTTTGCAGGAAATCTTTTTTGACGATGACACCTTCGCTTACTTCCGCAAACGAATGGTCGAAATGAGCGCGGCCTTCAAGCCGCTGAAATTCCAATGGTCTTCGACGGCGCGCGCCAGTCTGGATTACGAAACCTTGAAGGTGATGAAAGAAGCCGGCTGCCGTTTGTTCATCGTCGGCTTTGAATCCGGCAATGACCAGATTCTGAAAAACATCAAAAAAGGCATCAACGCCGCGCAGTCGCTGCAATTCGTCAAAGACTGCAAACGCGCCGGCATCAAAGTCCACGCCGATTTCATCATCGGCCTGCCCGGCGAAACCCGCGAAACGATCAAGGAAACCATCAAGTACGCGAAGGAGATGGACGCCGAAACACTGCAAGTTTCCGTTGCCCACGCTTATCCGGGCACGGAAATGTACGAATGGTTTCGCGACAACGGCGTAATTCTGAACACCACGATGTCCGATGAACTCGGCCAGCAATTGCCGATGGCCAACTTCCCGCATCTGTCCGGCGCGGAAATGCTGGATTGGGTTCATAAGTTTTACGACGAATACTACTTTCGCCCAAAGCCGATTTACCGCATCGTCAAAGGCGCAATCTTCAAATCGGCGGAGCGCAAACGCCTCTACAAGGAAGCCAAAGAGTTTCTGGCCACGCGCGCCAGACGGCGGGATTTGGTCAAAGCCGGGCAGGTGTGACCGTGAGCTTTTGGAGCCGGACGGAAAGCAGTAGCATATTTTTCTGCCCGGCTTTTTCTGACCGGCTCGAATTCCTGTTTTGGATCAAGCGGAGGTCAAAATGAGTACTCAAAGTCAAAAGCTGGTGGAAGTCGTCTCTCAAGCTGAGGATGCACCAAACAACCAATCCGTTCGGGAAGAAGTTACAGTTGAATGGGGATGGAAATCTCCGCAAGCAGCGGTTCTCGCCAAAAGGCATTCCGCTCTTGTGAACAAAAAATTTCTCGAAGGCCTGTCGCCGAATGAGAAAAAAGAGCTTGAAGATATACGTGCCGTCTTCGATCAGTTCGACGCATCTTTTTACGCACCGATCATCGAAACATTGACAGCCCTTGCCGGCAAATTGTCGAAGGAAAACAGCCAATCAGAGGATAGATCAATGGCCGTCTTTCAGCGCCGCCCCACAACTCCGGCGGTAATTTGAACTGGATCCTTCCCGATCTACGGAATGTGGGGGTATTAAACTGGGATGGGCCAAGTAAAGACCAGATTGCACACTTGATGATGCTGAACATTGGAGGAGAAGACGATGCTGCTTGACCATTTTCATCCGCCGTTGAAAGGCCGCCGCCACTGGCATTCGTTTCATCATGCCTGGGCAACCTTCATCTCTTCAGATTTGAACAAACATTTGCCTGAAGGTTGGTTTGCAGAACCAAATGCCCAGTTCGGCATTGAGATTGATGTGGCGACGTTCGAGGATGATGGCGGGCAACAATTTCCTGATTGGCTATCGGGGTGGCACCCATCCTCGCCTGTTATAACAGCTCCCTTTCAGGCAGTTAAGGACAAAATCGAAGTCAACATTTATGACAGCACTGCGGGACCGGTACTTGCGGGCGCGATTGAGTTGCTTAGCCCTGCCAACAAGGATCGCCCCGCCAGCCGCGAAGCCTTTGTTTCCAAATGTGAAACCTTGCTGCAGCAAGGAGTGGGCCTACTATTAGTAGACATCGTCACGGAGCGAGGGGGAAACTTACACCTCGAATTGTTGAAACGGCTCAGCATCCAAACAAGCTTCGACGCCGCACTTTATACCGCGTCCTATCACGCCGTCGAATTGGATGGTGAAGCCAGGCTCGAAATTTGGGAAGAGCCTTTAGCCGTCGGACAAGCTTTACCAACAATGCCTCTTTGGTTGCGAGGCGGTTATTGCTTGCCGGTAAACTTGGAAGCGACTTACCAACGCACCTGCTTTGAACAGCGCATCAAACTTAATGGTACTTAGCGATGGAAGACTTTTACTGCGAAGAAGCCCTGAGCGGGCACACGCACATCAACAAAGTGCTGGAAACAGACGCGGTGCTGGCCTTTCACCACACGCGCCCGTTCTGGCCGGTGCATATCGTCGTCATTCCGAAACGGCACATCAGTTCGTTACTCACCCTTGAAGTCGGCGATGATGAATTGTTGTTGGAGTTGTTCGCCGTCATCAAACAAATCGCCGCGCAAGTGGTGGCCGAACACGGCGCGGCGCGTGTGTTGACCAATCTCGGCCAATATCAGGACTCGAAGCATCTGCATTTTCACATCAATTCCGGCGAGCCGTTGCGGTAA
>CAZRXE010000008.1:0-3335 GCA_964603695.1 uncultured Heliomicrobium sp. | reverse complement strand
GCGAACGACCGTCGAACCGCCTTTGCCTCCGCCTCGCCCGCAACCTGCGCGTCCGGCTGGTCGCGGAAAGTTGTGGGCGGCGCTGGCCGGCGTGCTGTTGCTATTGCTGCTGGCCGGCGGCGGCGGAATGTATTACTGGATGAGCTTGCCGTCGAAACTGGATCGTTATTACAAGTTGCGCGACGCGCTGGAAAGCGACCGTCCCTGGGCCCAGGTCGAAGCCGAATACCGCGACAAGGTCAACAAAGGCCCAAGCGATACGCTCTTTTACGGCTTGCTGATCGAAGCCCTGATGCGTCAGGAAAAGTACACCGAGGCCGAAAAAGTCGCCCGCGAAGCCATCGCCAAAGAACCAAAAGAAGCCTTGTGGCTAGACCTGCTCGGCGACACGCTCATTTCGCAGGATAAAAAAGAAGAAGCCGAAAAAGCCTATAAACAAGCCGCCGATCTGGAAAAAACGCCCGCCGAACAGCACGTTTATTCCGGCGACAACTGGAAGATTCAGGGCAATCAGGCGATGGCCGAAACCGATTATCGCGAGGCCGTCCGGCTGAAGCCCGAACGCGCGCTGCTCAAAGTCATTCTGGGCGGAATTCTTGAAGCTCAGAAAAAATGGACTGAAGCGGAACCGCTTTACCGCGAAGCCGTCCGCCTGTCTCCTCAGCGCGCCACTTATCGCGCCAATCTCGCCAACAATCTGCTGTCGCAAGACAAGGTGTCGGAAGCGGAAAAAGAGGCGCGCGAAGCTGTTCGGCTCAATTCCCACGCGCCTGAACACAGGCTGGTGCTGGGCAGTGTGCTGGAAAAACAGGATAAGCTTCAGGAGGCCATCGTCGAATACAAAAAAGCAGTTGAACTGGCTCCGCGCCAGGTCTACAGCCGCAACGTGCTGGGCGTGGCTCTGGGCAAGGTGAAGAAATGGAACGAGGCGGAAGGGCATCATCTGGAAGCGATCAAAATTGATCCGCGCAACGCCGTTTCGCAATTCAATTTGGGCGTGGCCCGCTTCGAGCAGGGCAAATGGGCTGCCGCCGAACGCCCATTGCGTGAAGCCGTCGAACGCGAACCAAACTTTGCCGCCGCACAAGGCTATTTGGCGTTGACCTATTACGAGCAGGAAAAATGGGCCGCCGCCGCGCCGGTCTTCCGTCAGGCTATTAACCTCGATTCAAAAAATGCCTATTACTACAATCGGTTTGGGCTGACGCTGATCAAACTGGACGAGGTGGCTAATTTGGGCGAGGCCGAATCCGCCCTGCGCTATGCTACGGAGTTGGCTCCGAACGTCGCTGAATACCACAGCGATTACGGCGACGTGCTGCTCGTGCAATTGTCCCCGTTGAAGTTCGAAGCCGCCCGAAATGAATACCGAAAAGCGGCTGAACTGGAACCAAACAACGCGAATTACATTCGCAAACGCGACCGGTTACAGCAGGCGATTGACGAAATGAAACAATAACCCTGAGAGCGCACGCGGCCCCGATACCGCCGGCAAATTCATCATCCGAAACCTGAGACCCGAAATCCAGTGCCTGGAACCTGAAAAAAAGGACTTCACCGCGCAGTTCAACAGATTGTTTGGTCGTCAGGTTTCCGGTCTTAGGTATCGGGTCTCAGGGATCGGGTCATTGGGATCAACATGCCCCTGTTTGAATTGGAAAATTTGACGCTCAAACAACGCTACCGGATTCGGCGTCTGCTGAAAAAGGGAAGCTATGCGGAAGTCCATGAAGCCTGGGACTTGGAGCGGCAACGGACGGTGGTGGTCAAGGCGCTAAATCCTTCTTTGGGGCGCGGGGCGGATGCGGCTTTGGAAGAGAAGCTGATTGAAAACTTCCGGCAAGAGGTTTCGCTGCTGGCCGAATTGCGACATTCGGGCATTGTTGAACTGTTCGATGAAGGCGCGGAGATGGATCGGCGAGGCGCGATTTGCCGGTATCTGGTGCTGGAATATCTGCCCGGCGGCGATTTGCAGGATTACTGCGCCAATCGTCCACTAACGATGGAACAGACGCTGCGATACTTTCGCGAGATTTGCGCGGCGCTCGAACTGGCGCATTCGCGCGGGATCATTCATCGCGACATCAAACCCGGCAATCTGATGTTCGATGCCGGCGGCGAGAAATTGAAACTGGTGGATTTCGGCGTCGCCAAACGGTTGCGCGAAGACCGCAGTTACGAAATCACGCGCGTTGGGACGGACATTTACGCCCCCCCCGAACATCACCCGCATCTGGACTTCAATCCTCAAGCCAACCCGGACACAGGGAGAGGAAAGTTGCTGCCAGCGGCTGACATTTATTCGCTGGCCAAAACCATTTATGCCGCGCTGACCGGCCGGCCGCCCACAGAGTTTCGCTTGCATCCGATTGACCGCTTGCCATCGTCTCTGACGGAGCGGAAAGGCGCGGAGACTTTGCTGGCGGTGCTGCGCCGAGCCACTGCGGATCGCCCAGCGGATCGTTATGCGCTCGTGCGCGATTTCTGGCGCGATTTTGTCCGCGCCGCCGAACCGGCACTCGCGCCGCCCAAAATGGAAGAGAAGAACAATTCGCCCGGGTTGCGAAAATCGGGTTCAGCTCGCTTTCGAGACTGGGCGCTTACGCGTCGCCTGAGCGGTCGGCGTCGCATAGTCATTGATCTGGCCGCGCAGGAATTTTCGCCGTCGCCTGCCGCTTTGCCGCCCGCTGCCGCGCTGCGTTTTGCCGTGAATCCGGCTCAGGCGGTTTTGGGAATTTTGCTGGCCGTTATCGGTTCGATTCTGGCGCAAGCCGTTCTGGGCGATTTTCCGGCTCCGGTGATTGCCGATGGCTTTTCAGTGGCGTTTGGCTTGGCGCTGGCAGCCGGCGGTTATTGGTTGTCAACGCGATGGGGGAAGGCTTCCCAGCCGCTTTCGACAAAATCGCTGCCGGCGTTTTCCTTCACCAGCGCGACAGTGGATTCGCGCGGGCGCACGTTGGCGCGCAAACAGAAACAAGCGCCGCATTTCGTCGAAAGACTGAGTTCGAGCAATGTTCTGGAACTGGTCGAAATTCCAGCCGGAGGATTTTGGATGGGATCCGTCGTCGCCGAAGAAGGCCATACGCCAGGCGAAGAGCCGCGTCACCGCGTTCAGGTTAAAGCCTTTCTGCTGGGTAAATATCCCATCACTCAGGCGCAATGGCGCAAGGTCGCCGCCTGGCCCAAAGTGCGGCTGGAATTGAATCCAAGTCCGTCAACTTTTCCCGGCGATGACTGCCCGGTGGAAACCGTTTCCTGGCACGAAGCGATGGAGTTTTGTGAGCGATTGGCTGCGCGCACCGGACGGCGCTATCGCCTGCCCACGGAAGCGGAAT
>CAZRXE010000007.1:0-4582 GCA_964603695.1 uncultured Heliomicrobium sp. | reverse complement strand
CCATGCACCTTGAACAGAATGTATCCATCACCATCTTCATCTGGAGGATATAGTTCGATTGTCCCATACATGGATTGCAATGTTTCCAGAGCTTTATCCGAGGGTGGCCACCTTTCAAAGTCAACGTTGTAGTCAATTGTGTGCGCCACCGAAAAATCGAATCCTGTCGCATTAAGTCGCCGAAACACATCCCCATCCGCGTCATTGGGCCATAACATGTTCATAGCTCCTAACTATTTATCAGGCACATTGTATTAGCTCAGGCTGTGGCCACTTCTCCAACCTTCACCTGTTGTTCTACCTGTTTGAATTCCAGCGCCGCATCCTGAATCGCGCCGAAGCGGATCATCAGCATGTCCAAAAAGTAATTCTGATACAGCCGCCACGGCAGTTTGGAGCCTTGCCGGGGGAACATATCCATCGCGCGTTGAATGTAACCCGAAGTCAGATCGAGCAGGGGCCGGTCTTGGACTTCCGGGTCGTTCAGACGCGGTGTTACCTGGCGGTAGCCGTGTTTGTCCATGTAATTCAGCAACCGGCAAACATAGTCGCAGAGCAGGTCGGCTTTCAGCGTCCACGAAGCGTTGGTGTAACCGAACACAAACGACAGGTTCGGGATGCCGGTCAGCATGCAGCCTTTGTAATTCACGGATTTATTCAATTGCACCGGCTGGCCGTCCACTGTCAGCGAAGCGCCGCCGAGCGCGATCAAATCCAGACCTGTCGCCGTGACGATGATGTCGGCGTCCAGGTGTTCGCCGGATTTCATCTTCAGTCCGGTGGGCGTGAAGCCGACAATGTGGTCGGTGACAATGGAAGCGTGCCGTTCGCGCAGCGCGATGAATAAATCGCCGTCGGGAACCAGGCACATCCGTTGATCCCAGGGGTTGTAAGGCGGCGTGAAGTGGCGATCAATGTCGAAATCCGGCCCCAGTTCGTTTCGCAATTGTTTTTTGATGAGCCGTTTGACCACTTCCGGGCGGCGCTGCGACATCTGGTAAACCAACATGCCGAACAGCACGTTTTTCCATCGCGTCAACGTGTAGACGACTTCTTCAGGAAACACGCGACGCAAGGCGTTGGCCACGGCGTCCGAACCGGGCAGTGAAACCATGTAAGTCGGCGAGCGTTGCACCATCGTCACGTGCGCGGCGGTTTTGGCCATCGCCGGAACCAGCGTTACGGCGGTCGCGCCGCTGCCGATAATGACGACGCGCTTGCCCGCGTAATCCAAACCTTCCGGCCATTTTTGCGGGTGAATAATCGCGCCCTGAAACTGTTCAATGCCTGGAAAGTCCGGCGTATATCCGGCGTCGTAGCGGTAATAGCCGCTGCACATCATCAAAAAGCCGCAGGTGGTGATGGAAACTTCGCCGGTTTCGCTGTGGCGGCTTTCGACCGTCCAGCGCGCGGTTTCGCTCGACCATGAGGCGTTGGCGACCTTTTGATTGAAGCGGATTTTCCGATCAATGCCGTGTTCGGCGGCGGCTTCGCGAATGTAATTCAAAATCGAAGGCCCGTCGGCAACCGCTTTGGCGTCGCGCCAGGGTTTGAATTTGTAACCCATCGTGTACATATCCGAATCCGAGCGGATGCCGGGGTAACGAAACAAATCCCAGGTGCCGCCAATGGCTGCGCGGCCTTCCAGAATGGCGAAGCTTTTGGTGGGACATTCTTTTTGTAAGTGACAGGCCGCGCCGATGCCGGAAAGTCCCGCGCCGACGATCAAGACATCCACGTAATTTGCAGTCTGGTTTGCCATAACTTGTTCCCTGATTTTCCAATCGGAAATTATTCGTACTCCGTGCAGCCCAATCGGCTGCCGCAAATTTGCATTCGTCCCGGACGAAGCTGGCTATTTGGGGCGGCGTTTGAGCAGCACGCGGTCTTGATACACCACCACCGGCTGATCGTTTTGATTAAGCACGGTGGTTTCAAACGCGACGACGCCGCGTTCGTCGCCTTTGGGTTCCAGCGCAATGACTTTTTTGATTACGCGAATGGTGTCGCCGATGAAAGTCGGATGCGTGAAGCGCAGTTTGTCCACGCCGTAAAAGGCGATGATGTTTTCCGCATCGCCCATTTGAATAGTTAGGCCGGTCGAAATGCTAAAAATCAACGCGCCGTGTGCTATGCGCCGTCCGAAGGGGCCGCGTTTGGCGAACTCTTCGCTCAGATGCAGTTCGTGAAAATCGCCGGACAGTCCGGCGAAGTTCACGATGTCGGTTTCCGTGATAGTGCGAGTTTTCGAGGTGGTGAATTCGTCCGCTTGGTAGTCGTCAAAGAATCTGGCCATGTGTGCCTCCAAAAATAGTTCGACAGGATTTACAGCATTGAACAAGCAGGATTCTCTTCCTCCTGTTCAAATCTGTAAATCCTGCCTGTAAATCCTACTTGCAGAAATTCTTCAGGCCGTCGGCAAAATGATGCGGAAGCAGGTTCCCGCGCCGACTTCGGATTCGACTTTGATGCGGCCGTTGTGGAGTTGAACGGCACGGAAGGCTTGCGCCAAGCCGATGCCGCTGCCTTTGGGTTTGGTCGTGTAATAAAGATTGAAAATCTTGTCGCGGGATTCTTCGGGAATGCCGGGGCCGCTGTCCGTGATGGCAATGAAAATGTGACCATCGTGATCGTCGCCGGTTTCGACAGTCAATTTGCCGCCGCTCGGCATGACCTGACAACCGTTGATGATGATGTTGAGAATGGCCTGTTTCAGCAAATCGGAATCGGCTTTGATGATGAGCGGGCCTTTGCCGTAATGTTCTTCCAGATCCACTCCCTGAGCGCGGGCATCGGCGGCAAGCAGAATGACTTCGCGCAGCAGCACGTTGGCGTCTACCTGCGTCAGTTTCAATTCCACGGGGCGCGTGAAATCCAGAAAGGTTTGCACGACGCGCTTCAGCCGGTTGACTTCGGTCATCAGGATGTCTACGTGCGGTTTCGGATCGAGTCCGGCATCAAGTTTCGCGCCAAGCAGTTCCAGATGCAGCACCATCGCGTGAAGCGGGTTTTTGACTTCGTGCGCAACGCCGGCGGTGATACGGTTGAGCGCGGCCAGCTTCTGAGCGAAGTCGAGTTGGGTTTCCAATCGTTGCAAGGTTTCAAAGTCGCGCAGGGTCAGCAAAGCACCGGCGGGTTGGCCGCGATCTTCAAACAATTGCAAGGAGGCGACGACGGTTTGCGGCTGTTGCGCGCCGTTAACCGGGAAGTTCGTGATCTCTTGCAGCGATTGACCGCTGGTGTAGGCGCGTTCGGCAATAATGGTCAGCGGATGGCTGTAGCTGAGCGCGTCCGACAGTTTTTGCCCACGCAATGTGAAGCGCCCGCCGCTAAGCATTTTTTCGGCTTCAGGGCTGGCCATAATCACGCGGCGTTCGCGGTCGAGCAGCAACACTCTTTCGGTCAGACTGCCGACGACCTGTTGCAGTTGGTCGCGGATTGCTTCGATTTCAGTTCTATTGCCGGCAAAGCGACGACCGAGTTCGCGCAGACGTTGCGCGATGGATTGCATTTCGGCGTTGACCGGGCGCGATTCCGTGTGCAGCGTGCTTTCGGCTTCAAGCTGTTCGATGCTTTCCTGCACTTCGCGCAGCGGCCAAAGCACCAGACTGGCCGAAAGCAGCGCCGTCAAAACGCACAAGCCGACAATGACCGAAGCAAAAAACAAACTGAGTTTGACCGTCGGCGACAATTCCGTGCGCAAGACTGAAGAAGGAACTCCGGCGATGATTTTGGCGAAGGGTTTGTTGCTGTAATTCAGCGCCCAGGTCATTTCATAAACGCCGTCCTGTCGCCACAACTGCCAAAGCTGTTTGTACCAGCGGGCGGATTCGAACTGCTCCATCGGAACGATGTTGCCGGGAGTGCGCAGCAGATTCTTGGGGTCTGACTGCGTAATCATCGAACCGTCCACGGCGACAATCGCGCAGTAAACAAAGTCCTTGTTTTCTCCGATGTTGGTTCGAATCAGCGAGCGAACGGTCTCATCCAGGCCGATAGCGATGCGTGGATCTTCAATCGGGCGGTTGAGAATCGCTTTTTGCGCGAAGGAAGAAAGTGGATCGGCGATTTTTTCAAAGGATTCGCGTTTGGCCGTGGTATGTGCGTTCAGCAGACGCGCGATGTTGAAGCACAGCAGGGTTGCTGTGACAATCAAGATCAGAGAAATGATGACGGTTAAGTGTCGCGTGCGGACACTAGGTTCCCAACTCATGAGGCTCGCCCAGTCTCGCGTGATGAAGCGCAGGCGTGGGGCCGCACGCCGTGATCTTCACTGCGGAATCGCTCCTCGCGCACCGTGACGAATAGCCAAGCCACAGGCGCAGGAAGACATCTAGAAATTTCAATGTCCCGATGGGAGGAAATCTAATTGGGGGTTTGCAACGAAGTGTCTCAAGCTCAGGGTTGATTCTGTGAGACCGATTTTTTCTTTGAATATTTGGTGACCCGACTTTTGGCGGCAGCGGATATTTTTCCCGCCTGGCTGCCAATTTCGGGCGCAACTTTAGAGTATGTCCGAGTTTGAAGCAAGCCCTTTCTTAGAAACTACTTGGCGGTTCTCGGTTCCGATCGTATGCGACTG
>CAZRXE010000006.1:0-13498 GCA_964603695.1 uncultured Heliomicrobium sp. | reverse complement strand
GGCGGATTACGACGGCGACGGCAAAGCGGACGCCGGCATCTGGCAAGCGGCGACGGGAAGCTGGCAAATCCAGCGCAGCAGCGACAACAAGCTGATGACCCGCATCCACGGCCAGAACGGCGATACGCCGGTTCCGGCGCGGAGAAATTGACCGGAAAGAGCAGTTCCCTTTTACAGGCCGCCCGTGCAATCCACAGGCGGCCTTTTTTTCCATAACGGCTCAGCCGGGGGCGCGAGTGGTAAGGCTTCGATGAGCAAGATCGCCGATTTGCGTATAAACTAACGACGCTTCGGCGGTCGGCCGAGGGCATATTCCAGAAAACTTTTTCCACCTCTCCGCTTGCCGTTGCCTTTGTGCGCTCAGTGGCTGGCGGTGATTCGGGTTTTACCAGCTTTAGGAGGCTTATGTTTTTTCGCACTCGACGCGCCCAGCAAGCGGTAACTGCCGGGCTGCTGACTTGTTCGTTCTTGTTCGCGCTACTCGTCACACAATGGCCGGGACCGGTCACAGCGCACGATGATTCCACCAGGAAAAAAGGAATGACACGCCAACAGCGCATACGCGAAACCTGGGCCTGGCACAGAGCCAATCAGGAACGTCTGGCGCGCACGCATCCGCTCGGCGCTGACGCGCTGACCACGGACATCCCGAATCAGGACGTAGGCGATATTGCAGTCATTCAAGGCGACAGTCGCGTCATTACGCTGCCCAACGCCTTCGACCTCAATGCGCAGTCCGTTCAATTCACGCCTTCGGGATTCGGCTACACCGTCAGCACGGGCAGCGGAACTTACGACACCAATTTCGGCACGAAGCTGAACCTGACCGCCGCGCCCGCCGTCAATCCCAAACCGCAAGCCGATCCGGGCGACGACGCCTATTTGGTTCAGTCTCTGGGCTTCAATTTCAGTTACTTCGGCCAGAACTTTTCGGACGTAGCGATTTCCAGTAATGGTTACATCACCTTCCGTCCGGGCGGCGTGTCGCAAAGCGATTTCGATCAGGGCGCGGCGAGTTCCGGCGAATCGCTGGCCGAATTTGAAGGCGGGCTGCCGCGCATTGCGCCTTACTGGCACGACCTGGACGCCAGCGGCCCCGTTACAACAGGGACAAGCGGCATTTACCTGCGCCGCGACAGCGACCGCGTGCTAATTACCTGGAACAATATCCGTGACTTTCCGAATGACGCACAGGTGGATCGCGGCATTCATCGCTTTCAGCTCACGCTTTTCAACACCGGGCGCATAGTGCTGACCTACGCTTCGGCACAACTGACTTCGACGGCACTTGTCGGCATTTCACCCGGTCAGACATCGAATGTAACTGCGCTGGTCAATCTGAGCAGCCCGCCCGGCAATGTGTTCAACAACGCCATCGGCGAATTCTTTTCCGTCAACACGCGCGTGGACGTGCTGGGTGCTGTGCAGGCGTTTTACGCCACGCATCCGGGACGCGACGTTTATGACTTCGTTTATCTGATGACCGACTTCGATTTCGATTTGGGCGACGCCTTCGCGTTTTATCAGCCGATTCGCAACGACGTGCGCGGCATAGGTGATTCCGGCGGCATTGGCCAGGAAGTCTTCGATTTCGATCCCGGAGCCTTGCTCGGTTCAAGGAAGATTCAGGGCTTGTTGAATCTGAGCAATCTTAACGATACCACGGGCTTTTACCCCGCTTCGCCCACAACGCGCTTTCTGGGCGCTAACCACGCGCTTTCGATTATGGGGCAGGAGCAGGGGCATCGCTGGCTGTCCTACATTACTTTCCCCGGCAATCCCACTTTGCTGCTCGGTCGTGACGATGCGCACTGGAGCTTTTTCATGAACATCGAATCCGGCAACAGCACCAGCAGCCCCGCAGCGCGGCGTTCGTCTTCGGCGGAAGGCAACGTCTGGCGCGACAACGGCAATGGCTCGTTCACATCCGTCAATTTGATTGACGGCTACTCGCGGTTGGATCAATACCTGATGGGACTGCGTCCGCCCGTCGATGTGGCGGACACCTTCGTCATCGCCGGCGGCAGAGCCACTGGACGCACGCGCGAATCCGGCCCTGAACCGAACGTCAACGCCACAGGAACCCGGCAAATCGTCACCATCAACGACATCGTTCAAATCAACGGCGCGCGGACGCCCGCTTCCACTTCGGCGCAGAAAAATTTCCGCGCCGCCGTCGTACTGCTAACGCGGCAAGGCACGCAACCCCCAACCGGCGTGCTGAACAAAGTCGCTCGTTACCGGCTGGCCTGGGAAAGTTACTTCGCACAATCCACGGATTTTCTGGGAAGAATCAACACGGGCTTGGCCGATCAAACCGTCTCGCGCGTGATCGCACCCACGTCGGCGGCAAGCTTTGCGCCCACGCTCGCGCCCGGCGCGATTGCGGCGCTGTTTGGCGAAGGGCTGACCACCGAAACGACCGTCGCCAATTCGCAACCGCTGCCAACGACATTGGCCGGCGTGCAGGTACGCGTTGACGGCGTGCCGGCGTCGCTGTTTTTCGCTTCGCCCGGACAGATCAACTTTCAGGTTCCGCGCTCGACTGCTTCAACCACCATCGTTCCGGCGTCGCCATCGGCCACGGCGTTGATTGAAGTGTTCAGCAACGGTCAGTTGATCCGCGCCGGAGCCTTCCAGATCGCGCCCGCCGTCCCTGGCATCTTCACGCTCAATGCCGGCGGCAGCGGCGCGGCAGCCGCCGTGGACGCCTTTACCGGGGCGGCTGGCCCATTCAACGCCAGACAAACCAACGGTCAACCGAACCTTCTGGCGGTCTTTGGTACGGGCGCAGGCGCAGACGTGACGGATGCCGATGGAAACGCGGCGGGCAGCGTTCAGGCGACAATTGACGGCGCGGCGGTCACTGTGAATTACGCCGGACGCGCGCCCGGCTTCACGGGACTGAATCAATTCAACATCGTGCTGCCGGCCAACATCACCGCCGGCGCGCACACATTGATCGTTTCGCGCAACGCTATTCCCGGCAATGCGGTGACAATCACGATTCGCTGAAAGCAATAACCACCACACCAAATAACAGGCGCAAAAACAGAATTACTTTTGCGCCTGTTACTCTTTTTAGCCTCAGCAACTCCTTCAGCGGTTTTCAAGTGCGTGCAACCGTCACTCACCCGGATTATTTCGGCAAATGGGGATAGCCCAGTTTTGGGATTCTCCGTTCCCGGAATCGCACATTTCACTGCTTCGTAACGCAAGTTTTCCAAACTGCGCCGGTTTTGCCGGGTCGGTTTCAGGTGCTGCGGTTTTCGTTGGAACTACTGGTTTTCCCGTCACCGCCCGCGCAGGTTGGAAAACCAGTGCTACGGTTCTTTTCATTGGCACGCGGTTTGGTAATTCGGCGGACAAACTCAATCTTGCGCCGCGCCTGGAGGTGGCAAATGAAATCTCAATCCGAAATCGTGAATAGCGCCGAAACCTATTGGTTCATCGAACCCGGCTACACAACCGCGCATTTCAAGGTCAAAAACTTTTTCTTCTTCAATGTCACCGGCAGCTTTGCCGAAGTCGCCGGAACGGTGGTGCTGGATGAAACAGACCTGCGCCGCTCTTCGATTACGGCCACCATCGCAGCCGCCGACATCAATACCAGCAACAAACGGCGAGACGCACATCTGCGCTCGGCGGCGTTTTTGAATGCCGAACAATTCCCGGAAATCACTTTCCGCAGCGCGAGCGTGGAAAAAGGCAGAGACCGCGACACGCTGGATGTAACGGGAACGCTGACCATAAAAAACATCAGCCGCGACATTCGATTGCTGGTCACACTGGTTGACCGCAGCCGCTCTCCGCAAGGCGAGGAAATCATTTACTGCACCGCCGTGACGGAACTGAATCGCCACGATTTCAGCGTCAGCGCCTTGCGCGGCTTGATCGGCGGCAAGCTGAAAGTAGCCATTCACGTTCAAGCGCAAAAACAAGGCTCGATTCGGTTTTCGGCCTGATGAGCAGGCGAACTAACTGTTGTCGGCGGAGGTGGCAATCGCGCGCGCCGTGTCATTGGCCAAATGCGTCGCGCAATTCAACAGCAGAACGGTGAAGCCGCCCGCATCATCGCATTCAAGCAGATTCAAGCAAGTGTTGGTTTGACGCAGCTTCAAAGCCTCTTCAATGCTCAGCCCCGACGCCGCGCCGAGCAGCATGGTGTTCCAGCGCCCGTGCGCGACCAGCAGAACGGTTTGTCGAAAGTGCCGCGCTCGCAAACTCTGCACAAAGCCGACCGCCCGCGCCCGCAACTCTTCCAGATTTTCGCCGCCTTCCGGTTTGAAGTCTTTTTCGGAAAGGCCGCTTTGCGCCTGCGCCAGATTGAACTCGTCAAAGTGGCGGCCTTGGAAAACGCCCATGCCGCGTTCGCGCAATTGTTCGGTGAGTAGAACCGGCGCATCTTGAAAGCGCGCGATGATATGGGCGGTGTCCGCCGCGCGACGGGAATCGCTGGAATAAATGGCGTCGAAGCGCACAGCCTTCAGCCGTTCGGCCAGCCGTTCGGCTTGCTCAATTCCCAGCGGCGTCAGCCTGCCGGGATTCCAGCCTTGAATGATGCCGGTGGCGTTTTCTTCAGTTTGTCCGTGCCGGACCAGATAAATTTGCATTGGTAATGGAAATATTCAGGAAGATGTTCAGGAAGCGGCAGAGTATAAAGACGGCTCGACAATCGGGCAACGCGGCGGATTTTCTATTCAGAAATGGGTCAGAAATGGGATTGACGCTTCCCAAAAACGCACACGGCCAGGGATTCGTGCCGGAAAACCTTCGACAAATAGGCGAGTCTCATTTCCCGGATAACAGGTTCGCTGCTGATTTTCCATTTGTGATATGAAATTTGAAATTGGCCATTGACCAATCAATTCAGGCTTTTATCGGCAATCAATGACAATGAAAAATTCCAACTGATCTATGGAAAATGGAAAAAACGGTTCTCTACTTTTCAAAACTTATGAAACTTGCCGGCAAATAAACACTTTGGATTTTCGTTCGTCGTGGCACAAGGCTTGGATGCTGAAGACGAAATCGTCACGTCAATCCAACAACTTGCGGAGGAAATTATGGAAACTTTGTGGCAAGACCTGCGGCAAGGCGTACGCGCGTTGCTGAAACAACCGGCTTTCACTTTTGTCGCCATCTTTGCGCTGGCGCTGGGCATTGGCGCGAACACGGCCATTTTCAGCGTCGTCAACGCGGTTTTGCTTCAAGCCTTGCCTTACCGCCAGGCCGACGGTTTAGTCACTGTCTGGGAAAACAACAAACGGCGCGGCAACGCTCAAAACGTCATCAATCTCGGCAACTACTTCGATTGGAAAGAGCAAAACCAGGCGTTTGAAGACATGGCGACTTTCTTCGACACGAACGCCAATCTGACAGGCAGCGG
The DNA here is from genome assembly GCA_964603695.1 of uncultured Heliomicrobium sp. Classification (GTDB taxonomy): domain Bacteria; phylum Acidobacteriota; class Blastocatellia; order RBC074; family RBC074; genus RBC074. Next base: position 8,109 of record CAZRXE010000006.1, on the reverse strand, counting down.
CGAGCCGGAAGAAATTCCTTCGCAAATCGCGTCAACGAATCTGTTTTCGGTGTTGGGCGTAACACCGATGCTGGGACGCGGTTTCACGCCGGACGACGGCAAGGAAGGCGCACCGCGCATCGTCGTGCTGAGTTACGGTTTGTGGCAGCGGCGATTCGGCGGCGATTCGTCCGTGATCGGTAGCAAGATCATCTTGAACAACAACGAAACCATTGTGGTCGGAGTGCTGCCGCCGGATTTCACCTGGCACGTTCGCAGTGGTTCGATGACGCGCAAAGTCGCCGAAATGTGGACGCCCTGGCAAATGGATGAAGGAATGCGCCAACGCCGAGGCCGCTTCGCAATGGCGGTGGCGCGGCTCAAACCCGGCGTCAGCCCCGAACAAGCGCAAGCCGAAATGAACGTCATCGGGAATCGGTTGGAGCAACAGTACGAGTTCAACAAAAACTGGGGCATCAACGTCGTCCCGTTGCGAACACAGTTCACAGGCGAAATCCGATTGGCGTTGATCGTGTTGCTGTGCGCGGTCGGTTTTGTCTTGCTGATTGCCTGCGCAAACGTCGCCAATCTTTTGTTGGTGCGGGCGGCGGCGCGGCAACGCGAAATCGCCGTGCGCGCGGCGCTCGGAGCCAATCGCCTGCGCGTCATCCGCCAACTGCTGACCGAAAGCCTTGTGCTGGCGGCGGCGGGCGGCGCTGCCGGATTGGTACTGGCCTGGTGGGGAACCGATTTGCTGGTCAAACTCAGTCCGCCGGAATTGCTCGGTCAGGCGCAGGCCAAAATCAATCTGCCGGTGCTGGGCTTCACGCTGGGCGTGTCGTTGCTGACCGGCCTGATTTTCGGACTCGCGCCGGCGTTTGAAACCACGCGGTTGGATCTGACCGAATCGTTGAAAGACGGCGGCAAAAACGTCGCCGGCAGTTCGCGTTCGCACCGGTTGCGCAACACGCTGGTCGTCACCGAAGTCGCATTGGCGCTGGTCTTGCTGATCGGCGCGGGCTTGCTAATTCGCAGTTTCGCGCGGCTGCAAGCCGTGGATCCGGGTTTCAACGTGGAAAACGTGCTGACGATGAAAGTCGGTTTGCCGGGGCGCAAATATGACACCGATCAAAAACGCACGAACTTCTTCCGTCAGGCGCTCGTCGAAATGCAAACTCTGCCCGGCATCGAATCCGCCGGCGCAGTCAGCTTTCTGCCGCTCGCCGCACCGCACGCCGGAACCGGAATTGAAATTGAAGGCCGCCCCAAACTTCCGCCCGGCCAACAACTGGGAACCGGCGTCATCGTCACCGACGCGAATTACTTCAAGACGATGCAAATCCCACTCAAACGCGGGCGGCTTTACACCGAACAGGAAGCCGCCGAAATGCGCCACGTCGTGATCGTCAACGAAGCCTTTGCGCGCAAGAACTTGCCCGGCGAAGACCCGCTGGGCAAGCGCGTGGTGATTTACATGAAAGACGACAACCAGCCCTGCGAAATCATCGGCGTGGTCGGCGACACCAAACACATGACTCTGGACGCCGAATCGCAGCCGATTTCTTATTGGCCGCATCCTGAGCTGACCTACAACTCAATGAGTTTCGTTATTCGCACCAAAGGCGAAGCCACAGCCGTCGCCGCCGCCGCGCGCGAAGTCATTCGCAAACTCGACCCGGAACAACCCGTCGCTGACGTGCGCACAATGGAAAGTCTGCTTGGCCGTGTCGTCGCCCGGCAACGCTTCAATACTTTGCTGCTGACGATCTTCGCGGGCGTGGCGGCATTGCTGGCGGCAGTCGGAATTTACGGGGTGATGGCGTATTCGGTCGCACAACGCACGCACGAAATCGGCGTGCGAATGGCGCTCGGCGCGCAAAAAGCAGATGTGCTGCGGCTGGTCGTCAAACGCGGAATGACGCTGTCGCTGGCCGGCATAGCCGTTGGACTGGCGGCTTCGTTCGCCCTGACGCGGCTGATGGCGACGCTGCTGTTTGACGTGGGCGCGACCGATCCGCTGACCTTCATTGGCGTGCCGCTGCTGCTGGCGCTGATTGCCTTGCCGGCTTGTTACCTGCCGGCGCGCCGGGCAGCGAAAGTTGATCCGATGGTCGCGCTTCGGTACGAATGATCGGCATCTTCAACGGTGTTGCGCGAACTGTAGTTCGCGCAACACCGCGTTGTGCCGGCTTGCCTGATTTCGGCGATAAAGCTACCCTCAGCCTTGACCGTCATCTCTTTCACTCGTTCAACAATTCAATATTCCGCAACCCAACGGAGGATCAGGCAATGAAACCACAACGCTCGTTCCGACGGCGAATCTTTTGCGCGCTGGCCGTGTCAGCCCTGGCGCTCTGCTTTCAGGCAAAGCCGCAAGCGCAGGAGGCGTTCAACGTCAAAGAACACTACACCAAAGCCGAATATCAAATTTCGATGCGCGACGGCGTGAAGCTGTTCACGTCGGTCTACGTTCCCAAAGACGCTTCGCAAAAATATCCGATGATTATGCAGCGCACGCCTTACAGCGTTGCGCCTTACGGCCCGGACAATTACCGCGCGCAGCTTGGCCCTTCGCCGTTTTTCGCGAAGGAAGGCTTTATTTTTGTGTATCAGGACGTGCGCGGGCGGAATATGTCCGAGGGCGATTTCGCCTGGATGCGGCCGTTCAAGCCGAAAAAAGCGAGCGCCACCGAAGCAGACGAAACCACGGACACCTGGGACACCATCGAATGGCTGCTGAAAAACATTCCGAACAACAACGGTCGCGTTGGCATGTGGGGCATTTCTTATCCCGGCCATTATTCCGCGCAAGCCTTGATTGATCCGCACCCGGCGCTGAAAGCCGTTTCGCCGCAAGCGCCGATGGCAGACAACTGGCTGGGCGACGACATGCACCACAACGGCGCGCTCTTTTTGCCGCACGCCTTCAACTTCATCATCAACTTCGGGCGTCCGCGCACAGGGCCGGGAGTGGCGCAGTTCTCGCGCTTCGACCACGGAACCGCCGACGGTTACAAATTCTTTCTGGAAATGGGCGCGCTGTCGAACGCCCAGAAGTACATGAAAAACGAAAACAAATACTGGAATGAATGGATGGAACACGGCGACTACGACGAATACTGGCAGGCGCAAAACGTCCCGCAGCATTTGAAGAAAGTCACTCCGGCGGTGATGACCGTCGGCGGTTGGTTCGACGCCGAAGATGTGCAAGGCCCGCTGTGGATTTACCGCGAGATCGAAAAGAACAATCCCAAAACCTGGAACGTGCTGGTGGAAGGTCCGTGGTGTCACGGTTGCTGGTCGCGTCGTGACGGCAGCACGCTGGGCGGCGTGAAGTTCGGATCGAACACTTCAGCCTTTTATCAGGAAAACATAGAGTTCCCATTCTTCCTCCACTTCCTAAAAGACAAAGGCGAGATGAAATTGCCGGAAGCTTACGTGTTTGAAAGCGGCTCGAACGTCTGGAAAACCTACGAATCCTGGCCGCCGAAAAACGTGGTTGAGAAAAGCCTTTACCTGCAAGCCAATGGCAAACTCTCTTTCGATCCGCCCCAAACAGCCAATGCCTATGACGAATACGTCAGCGACCCGAACAAACCTGTTCCGCACCTGAACCGCATCACGCCGGACATGACTTACGAGTACATGACCGACGATCAGCGATTTTCAGCCAGCCGAACGGACGTGCTGGTCTATCAAACCGAGGTGTTGACCGAGGACGTGACGATTGCCGGAGAGATTTTGTCCGATCTTTATGCCTCGACCTCGGGCACGGATTCGGACTTCGTGGTCAAGCTGGTTGACGTGTTCCCAGCGCGCGGACAAGACCCGATGGACGGTTATCAAATGCTGGTGCGCGGCGAACCTATGCGCGCCAAATACCGCAACGGTTGGGCGAGGCCTGAGCCGCTCAAACCCAACGCCGTGACGCACATTCCTTTCAAAATGCCGGACGTGAACCACACTTTCAAAAAAGGCCATCGAATTATGATCCACATTCAAGGTTCGTGGTTCCCGCTGGTGGATCGCAATCCGCAGAAGTTCCTGAACATTTACAAAGCCTCGGATGAAGACTTTCAAAAGGCCACGCAGCGAATTTACCGCTCCGGCAAATTCGCCTCGCGTCTCAAGGTCGGTGTGCTGAAGTAAAAACTATTTGGAGTGCGGCAGCAGCGATACGGCGAGACTGCCGTCGCACTCCATAAACAGCCGCACTTTTATTTTTCGCTGATGCAAAACATCTGATTCTTGCCGCGCAGAAAAATTTCGCCGCCGACAATCACCGGCGAAGCCACGAAAAACTGATCTTCAAGCAGATTGGTTGCCAGCACTTCAAACTTCTCGCCCATTTTCACCACGTAAACCGCACCGCTTTCGGCGGCCAGATAAAGTTTGCCGTCCGCGCCGACGGGCGAAGCTTTGAAGTTATCCGGCTGCGGCAATCGCTGCTGATGATAAAAGGGCTTGCCCGTGGCGGCGTCGAAGCAACTGAGCATGGCGTTGTCGGTCAGCGCGTAAAACCTGCCTTCGTGGAGCACAGGCGAAGGCGTGTAGGAAGTGCCGCGCGTGTGCGTCCAAACAACGGCGTCGGAGTTGGTCAAATCGCCTTCCTTGCCCAGACGAATCGCCATCAACCGTGGATTGAAATGGCCCGTCATCACGTACACCAAATCATCCGACCAGACCGGCGCGGGAATGGCGTTCAAGCCCAGACCGGCAGCTTCCCAAATCATTTTGCCGTTGGCCGGATCGTAAGCGCGCGTCTTGCCCGTGCCCGCGACCACCAATTGGCGGCGGCCTTTGTGTTCGATCAACAGCGGATTGGCCCAGGTGCTGACTTCGTTGCGGCTGGTTCGCCAAAGCTCCTTGCCGCTGCGTTTGTCCATCGCGACAATGAACGAACCGGTTTCCTGATCGAAATTGACGATCAAGGTATCGCCCGCCAACACCGGCGCGGAGCCTTCGCCGAACTGATTCCGCATCTGCATTTTCACGCCGAGGTCTTTTTGCCAAATCATTTTGCCGTTCAAGTCGTAGCTGTAAATCCCGCGTGAACCGAAGGAAACATAAACCGACTGGCCGTCCGTCACTGGCGAACTTGATGCGAAGCTGCCGTAAGCGCGGTGATAGCCTTCGTGCGGGATGGCTGTTTTGGCGACCTGTTCCCAGAGGACTTTGCCGGTTTTGCGATCCAGACAGAGCAGGATGAATTTGTGTTCCTGACCTTCGCCCGAACCGCCGTTGGGATTCGTGCGGCGCTGGCTGGCGGCGTCCGCAACGGAAGCATCAAACTTTCCGGTCGGCACGGCGGTGGTCAAAAACAGTTTGTCCCCCCAAATGATCGGTGTTGAAAATCCGCGCCCGGCAATCGGCGTTTTCCATTTGATGTTTTTGGTATCGCTCCATTCGGTGGGCGCGTTGCCGCGCGCCATGCCGTTGAAAAACGGCCCGCGCCATTGCGGCCAATGGTCTTCAGCCATTGAAGAGGTGATAGGCAAATTCGCGCCGAACAACGCGCAAAACAGCAATACACCGGCAATCGCAATCAGACGTTTCATGTTTTCTGATCCTCCGCGAACAAACTGTGATGGTTAAATTGATTCAAGTTGCGGCGTGGGCTTTTCTGACTTCAAACCGGCAGCCCGGCTGCGCATCCTGCCACGAGACTTGCGCGCCGATCAAATTCGCGCGCGAACGAATATTGGCCAGGCCGTGACCGGTTTTCTTAGCTGCTGCTTCAGCCAGTCCTTTGCCGTCGTCACAGATTTCAATAACCAGATCACCGCTTTCTGTGCGGACGGTCAGGCGAACTTGTTTGGCCTGAGCGTGACGGCAGATGTTGTTCAACGCTTCCTGCACAATGCGGTAAAGCTGAATCTGTTCAATCTGCGAAAGCTGCAAGCGGTCTTCCAGATCGGGTTCGCACAAGAATTCGTAAGCGAATTTTTCTTCGGTGGGCAGATGCGCCACGGCGTCGCTGAGCGCCCATTCGAGCGCGGGCAAAAAGCCTATGTTTTCCAGCGCCGACGGGCTGAGGTCTTCGCATATCCGGCGAATTTCTTTCGAGACCGATTCTATTTCGCGCCGAATCACCATTGGCGAAGGCACTGCGGCATTGCCTTCCAGTCCCACGGGCTGCGCCGGAAGCTGATCGGTCAGCACCAGCAAATGGCGCAAATCGGCCAGTGTTTGATCGTGCAAATCGCGGGCGATGCGGCTGCGTTCGGCTTCGGTTTCATTGGCCAGCCGCAAGCGCGTTTCGTGCAATTCGGCGTTGGTGGCTTCGAGTACGCGGTTCGTTTTGCCCAGTCGCAATTGCTGCCGAAAGGCCCACACAGCGGCTGCTACCGCCACGGCCAGCAACGAAGCCAGTAACAACGTCCCCCACGGAAACGGCGCGCTTTGGATTCGCAGCCGCATGGTGAGCGGCGCGGAGTAAACCAAATCGCGACTGATGCTGCGCGCTGTGATGAGATAACCGCCGGATTGCAAATCGCCGACGGCAAATTGCGGATCGCGCGTTTGAATCTTTTTGAGTTCCTTGCCGCGCCGCGTTTGCAACGTGAACTCATATTGAAACTGGCTGGGAAAAGTTTTGCTGCCGAGTCCCGTCACTTCCAGCAAAAAGTTGCGCAGCGTGTGCGGCAAGGCCAGTTCCGCCGTCAAATCTTCCGGCAGGTAAATTCTGTCGGCGACCAATCGTTTGACGGCCAATTTCGGCTCCGCCGCGCTGGGCCGATGATGAACCACGCCGCGATTCGTGCCGATCCAAACGCCGCCCGTCATAAAAGCCGGCTGCGCAGCCAACGCAAACACCTGTTGCGAAGCCAGCCCTTGTTCGGTGTCGAAGCGGATCGAGACGTTTTCGTCCGGCAACAGCTTTATCAAACCCGCGTTCTGTGTCGCGCACCAGACGGTTTCGCGTCTCGCTGAATCCGTCATCACCAGCAAATCGCGCACATCCACGTTGCCGACGACTTCGCGAACAGCGTCGCCTTCGCGCACCAGCAAACCTTGCGAAGTCCCCAACCACAGCCGCTTTCCGGCAAAAACCACCGCGCGAACTGCGCGCTCCGTCGCCGCCGCAGGCAAATCCACGCGACGGGTTTGCGCGCCGTCGTAGCGCCACAGTTCGCCTTTGGCCGTGCCGAACCACAGCGCCTGCTCGCCGTCGGCAGTCAAACAAATCGCTTGTTGCGCCGCCGCGTCGGTCAAAACGGGAATTCGTTTGTCGCCGTCAATCCGCTCGATGCCGCGCTCGAAAAACGCCGCGTAAAGATGGCCGCGAAAGCCCGCAACGGCGCGCACACTTTCCCTGGATTGCGGGTTGCGGATTGCGGATTGCGGATTTTCAGACGAGTTGTTTTCAGTAGGCTTGGGCGTGGGCGTTTGCTCCGGCGCGGCAGTTGTTTCGTTTTCAATACTGATGGAAGTTTCAGGCTGAGCGGCCACGCGCACAAACTCCGGCGAAGCTTTCCTTTTGACAAACAATCCGCTGCTGGTCGCCGCCCAAACGCTTTCCTCGCCGTCTTCAAACAGGTCGTAGACCGAGCGGGTTTGCAGTTCGACAACTTCAAATGCCGCCGTTGAACCGCCGCTTTCCGTCAATTTGAACAAGCCGCGATTCGTGCCGCTCCAGACTTCGCCGCCGCGAGCCGCCAGCAGCGAGCGAACATAATTGCTTTGCCGATTTGCACTGACCGTCGTTGCGCGAAAACTTTCGCGGTCGTACCGGCACACGCCGCGATCCGTGCCGAACCAGACCACGCCTTCGCGGTCGCGAAAAACCGAGTTGACCGTGTTCGAGCGCAATCCGCCGGCCGTGTTTTCAAACGTTAGATGTTCGATCAATTGAGCGTCACCGGCTCCCGGCTTCAGCAAAAACACGCCTTGCCGGCTGCTGCCCGCCCATAATTCGCCGCCTCCGCCGCCAATCGCCGTCACGCCGCCGGTCTCGAGGGGCAAGCGCATCGGCGCATCGCCTTTCAATAGCCACAAACCGCCCGCCTGCCGGTTGCCCTGTTCGCCCAGCCAGACGCGGCCTTCTTCCACGAACACCGCCGCCAAAAAGTAAGGGCGGGGCGGTCTGGCAGTCGCTTCGCGTACATCCGAACCTTGATTGACCAACAC
>CAZRXE010000005.1:0-8607 GCA_964603695.1 uncultured Heliomicrobium sp. | reverse complement strand
GGGTGCAGTTCCATGGTTTGCCCGGCGTTGTCCTGCACGCGGACGCGCGGCATGCGGAAGCCCGTGCCGTCCAGCAACTGCAAGTTCCAGGTGTAAATGATCCAGCCGGAAGTCGGTTCGCCGATGACTTTGCCAAGCCTCAGCGAGCGGTAGCCTTCGGTGAAGTCTTCGGCGTCGGACAGCGAATGCTGGTTCGTGACCAGAATGGTCGGCAATTCCAGCGAACGTTGACCGAGATAACTGCGCGCCGGAGCCGACGGCATGCCGCGTTGCGTCATGGTCAGGTAGCCCTGCCGCGCCAGCACGTCAATCGCGTAGACATTGACGAAACCGCCGTTATTGTTGCGAACGTCAACGACCACGCCTTCGCGCGCATGGTTTTCGTCGTCGAGGTCTGTGTAAAGCTGCGCCAGCGATTGCGCGGACATATCCGGCATGTGGACGTAACCCAGGCGTCCGTCGCTGATCTTGGCGACGTAAGCGCGACAGTCTTCAACCCATTGGCGATAGAGCAGGCCTTTTTCCGTTGCGGTGGTGGTTGGGCGGACGACGATTTCGCGCGGCGAGGATCCGTCCGCCGCAGACGACACAGTCAGGGCAACGCGGCGATTGGTTTTGTGTTGGAGCAGTTCGTCCAGATTGGTTTGCGCGTTGATGCGCGCGCCGTCCACAGCCAGCAGGTAATCGCCGACTTTGATGTTGCCTGCGACGGCTGCCGGGCCGAGCGTGATGACTTCAGTGATTTTCCATCGCCCGCTCGTTTCGTATTCGTTGCGGTCGAATCGCACGCCGAGTTTGCCCACCGGCGCAGTTTGGTTTCCAGTGAACGGAGCCGAAACACCCAGATGCGAAGCGTTCAATTCGCCGACCATCAGATTCAGCAGGCGGCGCATTTCGTCGGGCGTGCGCGCGCCGGCAATGCGTGGTTCGTATTCGGCGCGGACGGCGTCCCAATTCGCGCCGTGGAATTTGTCGTCGTAAAAATGGTCGCGCTGCAACGCCCAGGCTTGATGAAAGACGGCCAGCTTTTCCTGATGAAAGTCCACGTCCATTTCGGCGGTCACGCTCAAAGCGCGCGGCAATCGCGTGTCCAGATTGATGACACCGATGCGGCCTTGTTCCAGGAAGTAGACTTCTTTGCCGTCGGGCGAAAACTGCGCATCGCTTTTGAAGCCGGGTGTCGAAGTCAGTTGCCGCGCCACGCCTTGATCGCGTCCGAGTTCGTCCAGCGACCAGGTGTAAAGATTCGTCTGGCCTTCGGCGCTGGCCGTCATCAACAGCGTTTTGCCGTCCGGGCTGACGGTCAGCGAAGCCACGTCCACGCCGACAGGCAACAAGCTCAGGCGTTGGCGGATTCCATCAAAGACAATTTCCACCGCTTTGTTCGCGGGCTTTTTGTCGGCGGCTTCGGCGGGCGGTTGTTGAGTTTGAGGTGGCGCAACTGGCGCGCGGCGATCAATCGCGGGATTGCGCGGTGACTCTTCTTTGAACAAATCGCGGAACTGGTCTTCGCGAAATTTCGGCGTGCGCGGCAGCAAATCCACGCGCGCGATTTGGCCGCTTTCGGTGCGCATCACGGTTTGAAACAGCAGGTAAGTTCCGTCGGGATGCCACGAAATCGAATTGCCCGACACCGAAGCCAACGAACTGATTTGGCGCGCTTCGCCGCCCGCCACGGCTATAGCGTAAATGTTGCGGAAGGATTTGTTGCTCGTTGCCGAAAACGCCAGCCATTTGCCGTCCGGCGACCACGCGAAGGAACGATTGTTGAGGAACGGCGGGCGTTCCATTTTGGCGTCGGCCAATTTGCGTTCCTGTTTCGATTCGGTTTCGTAAACGCGAAGCTCCCGGCCATCGCGAACGAATGCGATTAACTTGCCGTCGGGCGAAAAGCGCGGCACGGCGTCGGCTCCGGCGGAGTTGGTCAGTTGCGTTTCGGCATTGGCGGTGAAGTCGTAAAGAAACAAATGTGGCGCGCCGTCGCGTTCGGAAACGTAGGCGATGCGTTTGCTGTCCGGCGACCAGACGACATCGCTTTCCGCTGATGCTGAGCGCGTCACGCGCACGGCGTCGCCGCCGTCTTTGGATGAAGCGGCGAAGATTTCTCCGCGCACGGCGAAGGCGATTTTTTTGCCGTCGGGCGAAAGCGCCAAATCCTGAAAGCCGTTGGTCAGCGCCAGATGTTCAATGCCGGGGCCTGTGGGCGCGCCTCGGCGCGTGATTGGCACTTCGCTGGTGTGGCCGGTGGCCGTGTCGAATTTCCAAATGCCGAAGTTACGTTCAAAGACAATCATCTTGCCGTCGTAACTGATGGTCGGCCACAACACGCGCCCGCTGGTGAATTTCGTCAATGGCTTTTCTTGCTCACCCAACGCCTTCGACCAGAGGTTCTGCGCGCCCCTGCGGTCGGACATAAAAAACAGCGTGCGTCCGTCGGCGCTCCACATCGGCCATTGTTGTTTCGCGCCGCGTTCGGTCAGTTGTTCGTATTTGCCGCCGTCGTTCAGCAACCAGAGTTCCGATTCGTCCAGATGGCTGTGGCCTTTGCGCCACCATTGCCCGGCGCTGTTGCCGCGCGCGACAAAGGCCAGAGACTTTCCGTCGGGCGAGGGCGCAGCGAAAAATTCGCTGGTGTAACGATCCGCCGTCACCTGCATCGGCGTGCCGCCTTCACTGCTGACGCGGAAGATGTCGTTCATCCCGGAAACTTCTTTGCTGGAAGAGCTGAAGTAAACCCATTTGCCATCGCGTGACCAGCCGTCCAGTTGATCGTTGCCGTCGTCGAAAGTCAGCCGCCGCAAATCGCCCGTCGCCAACGTCAGCACGTAAATGTCGCCGCCGCCCGTGCGGTTTGAAACGAACGCCAGCCGCTTGCCGTCAGGCGAGTACTGCGGGCGCGATTCGTTGGCTGGATGCGCCACCAGCAAACGCGCGTCGCCGCCGTTGGCCGGAACCGTCCAAATGTCGCCGCCGGAAACAAAGGCGATTTCCGTTCGGTCGGGCGAAATCGAAGGCTCGGTGAAATACGGCAACGCTTCTTTGGAAGCCTGGCCAAAGGTGATGAACGAAAGCAACGAGAGAAGCACAACGAGACGGGCGCGCGACTTTGTCATAAGAACCTCGCTTGGTTGGTGAAGCCGGATCGAAGAAAACCCATAGACAGGATGCACAGGATTTTTTTCAGGATGAACAGGATTGCAAACCTTATCTGGAATTGATGATTCTGAAAATCCTGTCGGAAATCCTGCCCATCCTGTCGTTGAGCAAAATTGCTCAACCCTGAGCAACTTTGCACACCTGATTTTCGGTAACTGCTTGAGATTGCGTTGGCATAAGCCTTGCTACCGCATCGTAATTAACTGAACCTGTCCGAACAAGAGGAGGGATTCCACTGTGAAAGAATTCGTCACGCTGGACGGTAACGAAGCCGTTGCCTCTGTCGCTTACCGCTTAAGCGAAGTCATTGCCATTTATCCGATCACGCCTGCATCGCCGATGGGCGAATGGGCCGACGCCTGGGCCGCGCAAGCAAAATTGAATTTGTGGGGAACCGTGCCGGCCGTCGTCGAAATGCAAAGCGAAGGCGGCGCGGCGGGCGTGGTTCACGGCGCATTGCAAACCGGCGCGTTGGCGACGACCTTCACCGCTTCGCAAGGGCTGCTGTTGATGATTCCGAATATGTACAAGATCGCGGGCGAATTGACGCCGACGGTCTTTCACATCGCGGCGCGTTCGCTGGCGGCGCAGGGGCTTTCGATTTTCGGCGACCACAGCGACGTGATGGCGGCGCGCGCCACCGGCTGGGCAATGCTTTGTTCGAACTCCGTGCAGGAAGCGCAGGACTTTGCTTTGATCGCGCACGCGGCGAGTTTGCAATCACGCTTGCCGTTTCTGCACTTCTTCGACGGCTTTCGCACTTCGCACGAAATCGCCAAGATCGAACCGCTCGGCGATGAAGTGCTGCGCGCGTTTGTGGATGACGCGCGCATTGCCGAACTTCGCGCGCGGGCATTGTCGCCCGACCATCCGACTTTGCGCGGCACGGCGCAAAACGCCGATGTCTATTTCCAAGGCCGCGAAACCGTCAATCCGTTTTATGTCGAATGCGCGAATGTGGTCGAACGCACGATGAGCTTATTCGCCGAACTGACCGGGCGGCAGTACAGGCTTTACGAATACCACGGCGCGCCCGATGCCGAGCGTGTGATTGTGCTGATGGGTTCGGGCGCGGAAACCGTTCACGAAACCGTGGACGCGCTCAACGCGCGCGCCGAAAAGGTCGGTGTGTTGAAAGTGCGGCTGTATCGTCCGTTTGATGTCGCGCGATTTGTTGCCTCGTTGCCGACTTCAACCAAAGCCATTGCCGTGCTCGACCGCACCAAAGAACCGGGCAGCGCGGGTGAACCGCTTTATCAGGATTGCGTGACGGCTTTGCACGAGGCTTCGTTGGCCGTTATGCCGCGCGTGGTCGGCGGCAGGTATGGGTTGTCGTCCAAAGAATTCACGCCCGCGATGGTCAAAGCCGTGTTCGACAATCTGTCGCAGCCGCAGCCGAAAAATCATTTCACCATCGGCATCCGCGACGATGTCGGCCACACCAGTTTGGATTTCGACGCGTCCTTTTCCATCGAACCGCACAACGTCACGCGCGCGGTGTTTTACGGACTCGGTTCGGACGGCACGGTCGGCGCGAATAAAAACTCCATCAAGATCATCGGCGAACAAACAGACCATTACGCGCAAGGCTATTTCGTTTACGACTCGAAAAAATCCGGCTCGGAAACCGTTTCGCATTTGCGCTTCGGGCCACAGCCGATTCGTTCGACTTATTTGATTCAACAGGCGCATTTCGTCGCCTGCCATCAGCCTGTGCTGCTGGAACGCCACGACGTGTTGGAATTGATCGAACCTGGCGGCGTCTTTTTGCTGAACACGCCTTACAGTTCCGAAGAAATCTGGTCGCATTTGCCGCGACGCACGCAGCAACAGATTCTGGATAAGCGACTGAAGTTTTATGTCATCAATGCCGACAAAGTGGCGCGCGACAGCGGCATGGGCAAACAAAACAACACGGTCTTGCAGGTTTGCTTTTTCGCCATTGCCGACGTGCTACCGCGCGATGAAGCTGTTGCCGCGATCAAGGAGTCCATCCAAAAAACCTACGGCAAGAAAGGCGAAGAAATTGTGCGGATGAATTTGCGCGCGGTGGATGAAGCGCTGGCGCATCTGCACGAAGTCACTTTGCCAACCGAACTCAACTGCCACGCGGAATTGCCGCCGTCGGCATTTCTTTCATCGTCATTTCTGAATGCCCCGCCGTTTGTTTGCAACGTGCTGGGCGAAATTTTCGCCGGGCGCGGAGACGCTTTGCCGGTCAGTGCCATGCCCGTGGACGGCGTGTTTCCGACAAACACCGCGCGCTGGGAAAAGCGCAACATCGCGGCGGAAATCCCGGCTTGGGATGCGCAAGTCTGCATTCAATGCGGCAAATGCGCGATGGTGTGTCCGCACGGCGTGCTTCGCATCAAGGTTTATGACGAACAGCATCTGGCCGCCGCGCCCGCCACGTTCAAAGGCTGCGATGCCAAAGACCGCGAATGGGCAGGGCAGAAATACAGCATTCAAGTCGCGCCGGAAGACTGCACCGGCTGCGGCATTTGCGTGGATGTCTGTCCGGCCAAAAACAAATCGCAGGCGCGACTGAAAGCCATCAACATGGTTCCGCAACCGCCGCTGCGCGCCGCCGAACGGGAAAACTGGGACTTCTTCCTGACGCTGCCTGAAACCGACCGGCGGCTGATTAAAATCTCCAACATTCGCCAACAACAGTTGCAACAACCGCTGTTTGAATTTTCCGGCGCGTGTTCAGGCTGCGGTGAAACGCCGTATCTGAAGCTGCTGTCGCAACTGTTTGGCGACCGCGCGTTGATTGCCAATGCGACGGGCTGCTCTTCGATTTACGGCGCGAATTTGCCGACCACGCCCTGGGCGCAAAACGCCGAAGGGCGCGGCCCGGCTTGGGCCAATTCCTTGTTTGAAGACAACGCCGAATTCGGCCTGGGCTTTCGCGTCTCGCTCGACAAGCAGCGCGAGTTCGCCGAAGAGCTGTTGAAGAAATCGGCTTCGCAAGTTGGCGATGAATTGGCGACGGCGATTTTGACCGCGCCGCAAAAGGTCGAATCCGACATTTACGAACAGCGTCAGCGCGTTGCGGTGTTGAAAGAAAAGCTGCTTCGGCTGCAATCCGACGAAGCCAAACTGCTGTTGCCGCTGGCGGATTTGCTGGTCAAAAAGAGCGTCTGGATTGTGGGCGGCGATGGCTGGGCTTACGACATAGGCTTCGGCGGTCTGGATCACGTGCTGGCCGGCGGACGCAACGTCAATATTCTGGTGCTGGACACGGAAGTTTACTCGAACACCGGCGGCCAGATGTCCAAAGCCACGCCGCGCGCCGCCGTCGCCAAGTTCGCCGCCGGAGGCAAACACGCGCGCAAAAAAGATTTGGGTTTGATCGCAATGAGTTACGGCAATGTTTATGTCGCCAGTGTGGCGATGGGCGCGCGCGATGAACACACGCTCAAAGCCTTTTTGGAAGCCGAAGCTTACGACGGCGTTTCGCTCATCATCGCTTACAGTCATTGCATCGCCCACGGCATCAACATGACCACGGCAATGCAAAATCAAAAAGCCGCCGTCAACGCCGGGCATTGGCTGTTGTATCGGTATCACCCGGAACACGATCAACTGTTGTCGCTGGATTCGCCCGCGCTGAAAGTACCGATTGAAAATTATTTGCTGATGGAAAACCGCTTCAAGATGTTGACCAAGAGTCACCCGGACGAAGCCGCGCGGCTGTTTGAACAGGCGCAGCAGGACGTGACGGCGCGGCGGCGGTTGTACGAATCGTTGGTGTCACATCAAGTTGTTTCAGCGGAACCCAAAAAAACTGCGGAGGGCAAGGAATGAGTTTGCAGACCAATTATCTGGGAATGACGCTGCGCACGCCGCTGGTCGTGTCGGCTTCGCCGTTGTCGCAAAGCCTGGACAACATTAAACGCATGGCCGAAGCGGGCGCGTCCGCCGTCGTGCTGTATTCGCTGTTTGAAGAACAGTTGATGCTGGAACGTTACGAACTGCATCACCACCTGACGCACGGCACGGACAGTTTTGCCGAAGCCCTGAGCTTTTTTCCCGAACCGGAGTTTTTGCAATTCGGACTGGATGCTTATCTGGAACACATTCGCCGCGCCAAACAGGCGGTGGACATTCCGATCATTGCCAGTTTGAACGGCACGCAGTTAGGACGCTGGACGGAATCAGCCAAACGCATTGCCGAAGCGGGCGCGGACGCTTTGGAGCTAAACATTTATTCCATCGCCACAGACCCGGCAGTGACGGGCGCGCAGGTCGAACAGGACTACCAGGAGATCGTCGCGGCGGTGAAGACGGCGATCAACATTCCTGTGGCGGTGAAGCTGGGGCCATTTTTTAGCAGCTTTGCCAATATGGCCCGGCGGCTGGACAACGCGGGCGCGGACGCACTGGTGCTCTTCAATCGCTTCTATCAACCGGATTTTGATTTAGAAGCATTGGAGGTGCGGACGAACGTGTTGTTCAGCCGTTCCTCATCCATTCGCTTGCCGCTGCGCTGGGTAGCGATTTTGTACGGACGAATCCGCGCGCAATTGGCGGCGACCAGCGGTGTGCATTCGGCGGTGGACGCGCTGAAACTGTTGATGGCCGGCGCGAACGTGACGATGTTGTGTTCGGTACTTTACGAACGCGGTTTGCCGCAAATCGGCTTGATCGAACGCGCGATGCTGGAATGGATGGACAAACACGAATATGTTTCGGTGGCGCAAATGCGCGGCAGCTTGAGCCAGCTTCATTGTCCCGACCCGACGGCTTACGAACGCGCGCTGTACGTGCAGGCGGTTCACGGTTACAAGCCGCATTAGTGAAAGGGCAACCGCTTGCTGACGCGCGCGGTACGTTATCGCGCGCGTCAGCAAGCGGTTTTATTCCGGCGTGACGTAAGCCGCAGTGATGCCGCCGTCCACCAAAAAGTCCGTGCCGGTGATGTAGGAAGATTCATCCGAAGCCAAAAACAACGCGGCCTGGGCGATTTCCTTTGCCTCGCCGAAACGTCCCATCGGAATGTGAACCAACCGGCGCTGTTTTTTCTCGTCAGTGTTGAGATAGCTCATCAGCAACTCGGTTTTAAGCGGCCCCGGGCAGAGCGAATTGACGCGAATGTTTTCGCGCGCGTGAATGATGGCCAGTTCGCGCGACATTGCCAGCACCGCGCCTTTGCTGGCGGTGTACGCAACTTGTGGCGTGGCCGCGCCCAGCACCGCTACAAACGAAGCCGTGTTGATAATCGAACCGCCGCCCGCACGTTTGAGCGCCGGAATGCCGTATTTGCAACCGAAAAAGACGCCTTTGGCGTTGATGTCCATCGTCAAATCCCAGATGGCTTCCTCGGTGGTGACGGCATTGTCGTCAGAGTGATGCATGATGCCGGCGTTATTGAACAGTATGTTGAGCTTGCCGAATTTGCGTTCGGCGAACTTGACCATCTTGGCACAGTCCTCGGCTTTGGAAACG
>CAZRXE010000004.1:0-8684 GCA_964603695.1 uncultured Heliomicrobium sp. | reverse complement strand
CCTTTCGATCATTGGCCGACGCAGCAAGGCTTCGATTACTTTTACGGATTCATCGGCGCGCAAACCGACCAATGGAATCCTGAATTGACCGAAGGCACGAAGCCCGTGCGAATGATTGCGCCGCGCGGACGCGCCGCTGATTACACGGTCAACGAAGACCTGGCCAATCACGCGCGATCCTGGATTCTTCAGCAAAAGGCGTTGGCTCCCGATAGGCCGCTGTTTATGTATTACGCCACCGGCGCGACGCATTCGCCGATGCAAGCGCCTAAGGCCTGGATTGACAAGTTCCGTGGCAAATTCGATATGGGCTGGGACGAGTACCGCAAGCTGGTTTTCGAGCGCCAAAAGAAACTCGGCGTCATTCCGCCCGACACCGTGCTGACGCCGCGCCCTGCGGAATTGCCCGCGTGGAATTCGCTCAGCAGCGATGAGAAGAAAATCGCAGCACGCATGATGGAACTCTTCGCCGGTTTTATGGCGCAGACCGATTACGAAATCGGGCGGGTCATCGAAGCCTTTCGCCAAACAAACCAACTCGACAACACAATGATCGTCTACATTCCCGGCGATAACGGCGCGAGCCTGGAAGGCAATCTCAAAGGCACAGACAACATGATGGAGCAGGTCAACGGCATCGAATCCACACCCGCTGAGATGCTGCAACGATTGGATGCGCTGGGCGGCCCGCTCTCGAATGCGCAATATCCCGCCGGTTGGGCGTGGGCCGGCAATACGCCGTTTCAATGGGGTAAGCGCGCCGGTTCGCATCTGGGCGGCACGCGCGATCCGATGGTTATTTCCTGGCCGGGGCATATCAAAGATGTCGGCGGCATTCGTTCGCAATATGTTCACGTGATTGATGTCGTGCCGACGATCCTTGCCGCAGCGGGCGTCGCGCAGCCCTCGTCAGTCAATGGCGTAGCTCAACAGCCGATGGACGGCATGAGTTTTCTGAACACGCTGGCGAACCCGAACGCGCCGGAATATCGCACGACGCAATACTTTGAAATGCATGGCAATCGTTCGATCTATCACAACGGCTGGGTCGCCGCGCAACGAACGGCGCTCTTGCCGTGGGGTTACACAACACCCGCCGATGCTCCGTTGCCTGCGTGGGAGCTGTACGATTTGACTCACGATTATTCCGAAGCGAAAGACCTGGCCAGTGCTCATCCTGAAAAGCTCGAAGAGTTGAAGCGTTTGTTCGACACGGAAGCCGAGCGCAACAAAGTCTTTCCGATTGATCCGCGCGTGTTCGGACGCCAGCATCCCAATCCGCCGCCTCCCGGTGGTCGCGCGTTTTACACGTTTTATCCAGGAGCCATTCTTCTTTACGACGCGCTGGCTCCGGGCACGCGTAATCGCACGCATACGTTCACGGCTTATGTGGACATTCCATCGAACGGTGCTAAAGGCGTGCTGCCTGAAGGAGTGTTGGTTGCGGAAGGCGGCGCATCTTCCGGTTATGCGCTCTATCTCAACAAAGGGCGTCCGACTTACACGTACAATTACTTTCGCCGCGAAGTCACGACCATCGCCGCAAAAGCTCCGCTGCCCGCAGGCAAGTCTGTGATCGAACTCCGATTCGTTTATGACGGCGGCGGCGTGGGCAAAGGCGCAACCGTGACGTTATCGGTCAACGGCAAACGTGTAGATGAAGCTCGGCTGTCGCGCACCGTTCCGCGCGCCTATGCGTTTGAAGAAACCTTTGACGTGGGCGAAGACACCGCTTCCCCTGTCGGGGGCTATGCCGCGCCGTTCGCTTTCACCGGCACGCTGGAGCGACTGGAATTGCGCGCCGACCCGCCGCTACCGCCTAATTAAAAAGAGGACCGTGCCGGTGTCAGGTGGACCAAACGCGCAAACTTCATTTGCCACCAATGCGCTCGAAAGGCATGTCTCGCATGCGTCCTGCTCCAAAGTGCAATTTCGTGATTCGTCCGTTGGCATCGCGCGTCACCCAAATGATCTGGCCAGAGCCAGGTCCGACGCTGAAATGGTCTTTGTACTGTGGCCGCAGCAGTTGGCGAGTGTTTGGCCGCTGAACAAAAAATGCCTGGCCGTTTTCGACCACCAACGTGAACGATGCGTCGGCTTCTTCGCTGTGCCAAACACCGACAAAGCTTTTCAATTCGTCCGGCGTCGGCGTCCATTGGGGAGCGGCAAAATACCGCTGAATGGCTTCACCGGAGTCTACTTCGACTGATGTTGGTTTGCCGTCTTTTCCCATCTGGAAGCGAAACCGCGACGATCCGGCCAGAAAAGAACCATCGGACAACGGGCGCAGCGCAGTTTGGCCAGCCAATCGCAACACGCCGTTTTCGACGAAAGTCCGTTCCGGCATGTGCGTTGTTTCGTTGCGCCACAAGGCCACGTACTTCTGCAATTCTTCCGGTTTCAATGCGACAGTGTCGGGCGGCGTTGGAGCCGGAAAAGGCCCGGCAATTTCAGTGAAAATGTCCCGTTCCAAAACGGCAGGATTTCTGGACGATCCGTTGCACATCACGGCGATGGAAAGTTTCAGGTCGGGATAACGCGACAGGAAGGTTTGATACCCCGCAGTCGAACCGCCGTGCGCGACTTTGCGATGGCCGCGTTCGTTGGTGACAACCACGCCCAGCGCGTAAGTGATTTTTCGGCCATTGTTCAACACGCCAGTCGTTTCCATCGCTTCAACCAGCGGATCTCCCATTAAGCGCGAATCGAGCATGGCGTTCCATTTCAGCCAATCGCCGACGGTGGTCAACATTCCGCCGTTGCCGTACACGTTCATAAACGGCATCAGCAATCGAAACGGCCCGGCGAGCGATCCTGTGTATGCCTGCGCGCGACCGGGAACCAGCCGTTGATAATCGTCGCGCCAACTGGTGTGCGTCATGCCCAGCGGTTTGAAAAATCGCTCTTCAGTAAAAGCGGGCAGGCTTTGTTTCGACACACGCTCGACGATGGTTGAAGCCAACGTGTAACCGCTGTTGGAATACGAATACTCCGCGCCGGGCGTGAAATCCAAACCTTTCTGATGCGTGATGACATCCATTGCTAACGCCTGCGAAATGACGCGGTCGCCTCGGCCAAATCCTGTCAGTTCCAACACCGCGCCCCAATCGCGCACTCCGCCTGTGTGATTCAGCAAATGGCGAATCGTCAGCGGCGCGCCATAATCCGGCAATTCCGGGATATATTTTTTGACCGGATCATCCAGACCAAGTTTTCCTTCCAGCGAAAGCAGTATCACCGCAGCGGCAGTGAACTGCTTGGCTACCGAGCCGGATTCAAAAATTGTTTGCGGAGTGTTGGGAATCGCGTGTTCGATTTCCGCCATGCCAAACGCTTTTTCAAAAACCGGACGCCCTGCCAGCGAAACTCCGACGGCGCATCCAGGGGCTGACGCCGGAGAGAGCTTCGCCAGTTTTTCAAACGCTCGCTCTGCGCCGGCAATTACCTTGGTTTGATCCGGCGTTTGCGCGAACAAGGCCGACGACATTAACGTGACTATCAGGAAAACAGAGCCACTAAATTTGATTCGTGTGTTCATACAGCGAGGCCTCCTTTTTGAAAACTGCATTTACAACCGGATTATTTCACTCGGTGAAAATCCAGGTCGTGAAAGTCGTAGCTGAAATCGGTCAGCGGCGAAATGGCCTTCATCGTGAAGCCAGTCGCTTTGCCTTCCTGATCAAGCGAGAAGCTGATGAACGCATCGGCATCCATGCTGCGATCATCCCATTTAACGACAAACGTCGTGCCTTTGTACGGCAGCATCTCTCCCGTCAAATGGGGCGAACGTTTAGCGTCGAACCGCAGCTTCCCGTTTTTGAGCGCAATCGTCACATTGCCCAACCAGGCATCGGAGTAATTGCCGACAAACAACTTCACGTCCTGGCTCTGGCCGGCTTGTTGGGCTTTGGCGATGTCGCGCTGGATGGCATCGGTGATGGCTTTGGCTTCGGCCAGCGCCTGATTGCGCCGCTTCGCCAAATCCGCAATCCAGTCCGTGCCGGTCTTGCCGAAATAGGCGTCCTTGATCTGGTTGGTGATTGAAGTGAACGCCGAGCCTTCCTGTTGGTTGGTCAGCACGATAATGCCGAGGTTCAGTTCGGGCAGCAGCGTGATTTGTGTGACCATGCCTTCCAATCCGCCGGTGTGCGAAACCTGTTTGTAGCCATTCACGTCGCTCAGAAAAAAACCGAGGCCATAGGCGGAAAAGTGCGTGTTGTAAGGCCCCGGCGCGCGCACTGGAATGATGGTTTGCGGCGTCCACAGCTCTTGAAACACTGCTTCTGAAATCAGCCGCTTGCTCTCGCCGTATTTGCCATGCGCCAGCAGTGTCCGCACCCACTTCAACAAATCGGTCACGTTGGAGTTGATGCCGCCTGCCGCTGCGCCAATGGATATTTTGCTGCGCGCGATGACTTGCACTTTGCCTTCGACCGGGGCGTGACCGTCAATCACATTGCTTTTGTCTTTGAGCCGATCAAACAACCCGGCGGTTTTGCTCATGCCCAGCGGCTCGATGATGCGTTCTTCGACAAACTCCGGCCAGCTTTTGCCGGTGATGCGTGTGATGACTTCGCCGGCGACGATGTAGAGATTGTTGTCGTAATCGTATTTCGTGCGAAAGCTCGACACCTGCTTTAGGTAACGCAAATTGTGAATCACGTCCTTGATCGTGAAATCACTGCCGTCAGGAAAGAACATCAAATCGCCTGCGCCCAAGCCCAGACCGCTGCGATGCGTGAGCAAATCACGGATGGTGAAATCTTCGCTGACATAGGCGTTGTAAAGTTTGAATTCGGGGATGTAATCGCGCACCTTGTCGTCCCATTTCAATTTGCCTTCGTCAATCAACATGCCCAGCGCCGCCGCCGTGAACGCTTTGGAATTGGACGCAATGCCAAACAAGGTGTTTTCATCCATCGGCTGGGAAGTATTCAGCGAGCGGACACCGTGGCCTTTGGCATAGATCACTTGCCCGTCTTTGATGATGCCGACGGCGATGCCCGGCACGTCAAAGGTTTTCATCGAACGTTGCACCAAAGCATCAATCGCCTGACCGCTTGGCGGTTGAGCCTGGCTCAGACTGCCTATTCCAACCAAACAAACAATCACAACAATCGTTTTCAGCAGGTACTTGTTAGTCATAAAGCCATTCCTTTCAAACTAAGAGTGCTACTGGGCATCGCCCAAGTCATAAGCATCGCTGACGCGCAGCGTGACGCGGAAACTGCCGAGGTTGTTTTGCCAATGCCCGTTGTCGTTGACGGCCAGATACAAACGGCCCGCGCCCAAGCCGCTTTTGTCCAAACGACGGCCTACCAGAAAGCGCGGACCGGCGACGCCGACTTTGCCGACGACGGCTCCGAAGGGAAAGCCGTCCACCAGATTAGTTTTGTAATTCGGCCCCGGCACTTTGATGCCGTCAGCGTCCGACGCCCAGCCATCAACGGCGAATGCCAACCGCACAAATCCGTTGGCCGTCACTTCAACTCTCGATGCCGGGCTGATAATCACGCCTGTGTCCAGAAACTCTATCTGTGTGCAATGCCGCAATGCCTGCAAGTCAAAATTCTTTTCGATCTTTACCTGCCGCACGGCCAGCGAACGAATCTCCGCCGGCGACAGTTTCAGTTCAGAACCATCCGCCTGTCGCAGCGCAAGCTTGTCCGCGCCAATCCGCCCGCGCAACGCGGAGCCATTTTTCAACCGAATCAAGTCCAGCGAACGATCCAGTGTATCGGCATATCCGGGCATCAAGCGATTAAAGAGGTGATACATTGCATCCGGTTCGCGCATATCGCGATCCTTGTAGGCACTGAGCAAGGGGGTCATCGCGGGCAATCCAATATCCGTCAACTCAGCCGCAGCAGCATCGCGCGCCGCACGGTCAGCGCCTTGCACAGCGACAAGTCCAGCGGCGATTCGTTCGGCTTCTCGCGCATTGGCTTCAGCAGCCAGATTGAGGGAGAGCAACCTATCCGCAGTCACAGACAGAGAAGCCCTGCCGTTTAGCGTGAAACTGCCGGAGGCAAGATTCCCTTCGACAACCTTGCCTTCGCGCGTCAACACGCGAACTTGATGACTGGTGATCGCTTTTTGCGCCTGGACAATTCCTGAAACAAACAGGACGCAGGCAAACGCGAAAAGAGTCAAAACGCGAACACAATGAGAAATATGCGGTTTATGCGATGAAAGGTTCATGGTCGTTACCTGATTGTTGTTTGTGAATAATGTTGATGGTTATCGGTCTGTCGGCGGTTTCTGTTTGGACGCTTCGCGTAAGGTTTTGATGGCATCCCACGGAATCGTCGGACGTGGCAATCCACGTTTGGCAAGGTATCGTTTGGCGGAGCGACTGGCGTTCAACATCATTTTCACATCGCCCAGTGGCCCGCCAGTGCCGCTGCCAGCAATGAATCGTTGAGGGCGAAAGACCCAGCCGCCCGGTTGGCTTTCCAACTCGCCCTGAACAATAAAGTTCTTCAAATTCCATAGTTGTTCATCATGCGAATGACACAGCAGACCGGCACGACCTGCTTGAATCGGTATCCCGACGGGCAATTGAATCCGCAACGCCTGCTCAGCGTCATCTATCAATGGCACACAGCGAAAACTGAACGGATACCCGTTGGCATCAACACCAGTCACCACGGCGTTGGAAAACATTGCCAGTTCTTTGATCAACTTACTCCACACGGTTGACCTCCAGTTGATGTGCGGGCTGAGTGAAATCACCATTTGGCCACCATTGAATCAGTCGCGGTGTAACCAAAATCAGCAATCGCATGTAATACCAGTCCATCAACTTCCGCGTGATGGCGTTGCTCCCGATGATTTCCGAAGCCGGTTGCCGCCGAAAGATCGTCTCTCGCCAATACTCATCCAGCCCTTCGACTGAAGTGACGATCTTGTCTTCAGCCACAGCATCGCCCTGCACCAGCACGGATGGTGGAGCATTCAAGCCACTGCCTGTGGAATCGGAAAACAGCATCGAAACGCGCGGGTTGCGCCGAATGTTGAACGCCTTTTGCGGAAAGCCAATGGAGGTCGTCATCAAAAATCGCCCGTCCGGTTGGTACCTTGCGGCCAACGGCCAGGTTGTCGGCGTGCCATCCATTGCCAGCGTAGTCAATTCACAGACACGAAATTCGTGAAGGACGGCCGCAACTTCCGGTGGAAGAAAAATCATATTCATGGAGTGAATTTAGGAGAGTAAACCTGATTAACCGGGAATTGATGGGCGTTGCCGCTAAACGTAATCTTTCAAGTAGCTGACAATCGCTGCACTTCGTAACGAAGCGCCACCATTCCGCTGTTGTATGCTTTGACTTCCATTAAATGCAGAGCAACGTCTGAGTCGAGTTTGTCGAAGAATGGAATTCCTTCGCCAATCAAAACCGGCAGAATCGAATAACGAACTTCGTCCGCAAGGCCAAGTCGCAAACATTCGGCGGAAACTACGCCACCGCCCACAAACCAGATTGAACGAAACGCCGGTCGCAACCGCTCAGCCACGAGTTGTGCCGGATCGCCTGCGTAAAATTCAACCGTATCGCGGGTTCGTGGCAGCGCGCGATGCGTGAGTACGATGGTAGGTTTGTCGCCATACGCCCACCCTAATCCTTTGGCCTCGAAACTCAACGCGGTCTCATACGTTCGCGCCCCCATGACATAACAGTCAATCGTTTTGAGAAAGGCTTCGATGAATTCAGAATCCAGGGTGTCTCCGGCTGCGTACTCGTCCGCCGTTTCCATCCAGTCAACGCTGCCATCCTTTCGGGCGATGAATCCGTCAAGGCTTGCCACCATGTGTATCGTTACGCGGGAATCAGTATTTGTCATTACTGTCCTTTGACCTGTGCGAAGCAAGACGAGCGATCTTTTCGCGCAAAAACGCTACACAGCCGGGCACTTGCGCTTCGCTCAAACTGTGCAGCAGCAAAGGCCCTGAAAACTTGTACTGGTGCAGCAAGGCAACGTATCGGTCGTAATCCAGCTTGCCCTGGCCAGCCGCCAAATGGCCAGCATCGCCGTCGTGATCCACGTCTTTGGCGTGCGCCAGCACAATGTCTTTGCCCAGCAAGGCGAATGCTTCGTCGAGGATTTCTTTCATTCGTGGCAGTTGACCGGCGGGATATAAATTCGCTGCGTCAAACGTGACTTTCAGAAACGGCGAAGCGATTTCGTCGAGCAAGCGCCGCGCCTTTTGCGCTGAATTCACAACGTTGTTCACTTCGGGTTCAAAGGCGAGCGTCACACGATGTTGCTGGGCAATCTTGGTTGCTTCGCGAATGCAGGCCACCGAATCACGCCAGGCTTCGGCAGTGTTGTTGTCGGGGTGATTTCGCCACATGCCGTCACGACTGCGCGTGCCGGTGCAGATGTGAATCTTTGATATGCCTAGCGCCGAACACGATTCGGCCAACACACGCAACCGGCGCACTCCGGTCCGGCGCTGTTCGGTGTCGGGATGGCACATATTGAACGTACCCGACACGGACGCGATGGTGATGCCGCGATCCTTGGCCGCGCGCCGAATCCGCGCGGCCAAGGCGGGCGAAATCTCCTCCGGCATGGCGGGCAATCCGGCGCAATCCATGCTCAATTGCACGTGCGTAATGCCAGCGGTTTTGGCCGCATCCAATCGCGTTTCCACGCTGCCGGTGCGAAAGGTTCCCAACAGA
>CAZRXE010000003.1:0-5988 GCA_964603695.1 uncultured Heliomicrobium sp. | reverse complement strand
GCTTACGCTAGCCCCTCGCCAGACAGTGGATGAACGCATTCCGTTGATCCAAGCCAGCAATTTACCTGCTTGTGCCATTGTTTCCGCAGCCGGCTTTATCACCGATCAGTATCTTGCCAACGAGATGATAGTCGCGGTTTTTGGAACGAACTTGGCGGCCAGTACACAAGCAGCGCAGTTACCTTTACCAACTGAATTGGTCGGGCGGCGAGTGATGATTCAAGACTCCGCAGGCTTAGTAAAAGCGGCCAAGTTGCTCTTTGTCGCTCCTGGACAGATCAATTGCATCACTCCAGCGGGACTGGCGAACGGGCCTGCCGTCATCAGGGTCTTGGATGAGAATAATGGTGTCGTCCGAACCGGGTTGGCGTACCTGCGCGAAATTGCACCCGGCGTGTTTTCGGACAATGCTTCCGGGCAAGGCGTCGCTTCGGCAGTGGTAGTCAGGGTCAGGCCGGGCAATCTTCAGAGCTACGAGCCGGTCTCAAGATTCGACACTGCTTTGCAGCGATTTGTCCCGCTGGAATTGGACTTGGGGCCGGAGTCTGAGTTCTTGGTACTGGCCTTGTTTGGAACCGGTTGGCGACAGGCTTCCGGGTCATCCGCTGTGATTGTCAACATCGGCAATTCGACAACCGGATATGTTTCCTGCCCCGTCGAATATGTGGGAACCCAACCAACCATCGAAGGCTTGGATCAAATCAATGTCCGATTACCACGAACCCTGATTGGAAAGGGCGATGTGGAGGTTCGGGTTTCGATCAATGGCATTTCGACAAATATCGTTCAACTCAAAATAAAATAAAGCATGTTGGCAAAACGCATCATTCCCTGTCTCGATGTAAATCAAGGCCGCGTGGTCAAAGGCATCAGCTTTCTGAACCTGATTGACGCCGGCGACCCGGTCGAACAAGGCGCGCGTTATGACCGTGTGGGCGCGGATGAACTGGTGTATTTGGACATCACGGCGTCTTCGGATCGGCGCGAGATTGTGGCCGAGATGGTGCGTCACGTGGCCGACCGCGTGTTCATTCCGTTCACTGTCGGCGGCGGCATTCGCACCGTCGAAGACATTCGCGCCATTTTGATGGCCGGCGCGGACAAGATTTCGGTCAATACGGCGGCGGTTCAGAATCCGAATTTGATTCGCGAGGGCGCGGAGAAATTCGGCGCGCAGTGCATTGTCGTGGCGATTGACGCCAAGCGAAGAAACACCGAAAACGACAAGCTTTCGTGGGAAGTCTATTTGCACGGCGGGCGCACGCCGACAGGCATTGATGCTGTCGAATGGGCGCAGCAGGCGGCCCATCTGGGCGCAGGCGAAATTTTGCTGACCAGCATGGATTGCGATGGCCACAAAGATGGTTATGATTTGGAACTCACGCGCGCCGTCGCCGAAGCGGTCAATATTCCGGTCATCGCTTCGGGCGGCGCGGGAACGCTGGAACATCTTTACGACGCCCTGACGACGGGCAAAGCGAGCGCGGTGCTGGCTGCCTCCATCTTTCATTTCGGCGAATTCACCATCGGTGAAGCCAAACAGTATCTGCGCGAACGTGGGATTTTGATGCGCTAAATTTGTTGCCCCGGATTTTTCTGTAAGGAGCATGTCTGATGAATAGGGGATTCAAAAAAATCATTGTTTCAGTCTGCGCGGTTTTTCTGACCGCCGCATTTGTGCAGCAGGACAAGGCCAGTTCTTTGTTGCCGCTGCAATCGCAAACAGTCAAATTCGACGGCCACGGCGTGCAATTGGCGGGAACGCTGGTCGTGCCGAAGTTGGACGCGGGCAAACGCGCGCCAGGTATACTGGTCGTCACCGGTGCAAGTCACACGCTGAGCGAAATCGCGACGCCGGACGCAGGCAAAGCGTCGCTGTTCCGCGATCTGGCGCAGCATCTGGCCGGACGCGGTTTCGCTGTGTTGAGCTACGACAAGCGTTGCCGAGGCGAAAGCGAATGCAAAGCGCCCGCGACTTTCGACGATTACATTGACGATGCCCGCAAGGCGATGGAGTTTTTGAAAAAACAGCCGCAGGTAGACCCGACTAAAGTGTTCTTTTTCGGTCACGACGAAGGCGGTTACATTGCTTCCAGTCTGGCTGCTTATGAAGAGGCGAAATGTTCCGGCCTGGTATTGGCGGCGGCGTCCGGGCGCACTCTGGGCAAGATTTTGCGCGAACAAATTCAAAACCGTCTGACCGCCGCCGGCAAACAACCTGCCGACATCAGCGCCTACCTTGCCAAATTCGACCGGATCGTCAAAGGACTGGCCGCCGGGCGCAGCAATTACAGCAACGAAACCTTCGACGGCAAAGACCCTCACGATATTTTGTTGCAGGACTTAATCAAACGACGCGAAATCATCGTCAGCCTGTTAATCAACGACCCTTTGCAGATCGTCAACGGCGTCCAAGCGCCCGTGTTGGTATTGCAAGGGAGGAAAGACAATCAGATGAGCGTCAAGGATGCACAGTATCTGGATGAAGCCCTCAAACGCGCTTCGCATCCTGACGCAACGTTGCAGTTGCTGGACGAAGCGGATCATTTGCTGAAATCCGGCAAAAGCGCGGGAGGCATTGATCCGGCGGCTCTGACTTCCTTGACGGAGTGGTTACAGAAAAGAGCCAAGTGATTCCGGTGGTTGGCGGCTGGTGGTTGGCGGCTGGACTGCTTCGTCCAACCACCAGTCACTAATCAACAGTCACCAACCACCAGTCACTAACCACCAGTCACTAACCACCAACCATGATTCAAAATCTGAAATTCGATGAACAGGGATTGATTCCCGCAGTGGTGCAGGACGATGCGACCGGCGAAGTCTTGATGGTCGCTTATATGAGCGCCGAAAGTTTGGCCAAAACCATGCAAACCGGCGAGACGTGGTTTTGGAGCCGTTCGCGCAAAGAATTGTGGCACAAGGGCGCGACTTCCGGTCACACGCAACAAGTCGTGGACGTGCGGCTTGATTGCGATGGCGACACCTTACTGGTGCGCGTAAATCCGAACGGCCCAGCCTGTCACACCGGCGAACGCACCTGTTTTTTCCGTGGGGCGAATGACGCGCAGCCGCGCGAAAGCGCAAAAGCAAATTCGACTATTCAAACCGCCGACTCGCCGCTCTCGCTGGTGAATGTTGCGGCGATGGATTTGGGAATTCTCTTGCAGGATTTGTACAAGCTGATTCAAGAGCGGAAGGATCAACGCCCGGAAGGTTCTTACACGACGTATTTGTTCGACAGTGGTCTGGACAAGATTCTCAAAAAGGTCGGCGAAGAAACCGCTGAAACGATCATTGCCGCTAAGAACGAAGATCGAAAACCGCTTTCCGGCGAAATCAGCGATTTGCTCTATCACCTGCTAGTGCTGATGGTCGAACGCGACGTCAGTTTGCAGGACATTTTGGGCGAGTTGAGCCACCGTGCAGGCAAGCCCGCCAATCCAAAATACAGCCCGAAGTAAACAGAGACTTTTTTTGGAGTGCGACGGCTACTAGATACCGCCGGCGAATTCGTTACTCCTGAGACCCGAAACCTAAGACCGGAAACCTGATTACCAAAAAATCTGTTGAATCGTGCGGCCAAGTCTTTTTGGTCGGGTGCCGGGTTTCGGGCCCCAGTTTTCGGACGATAAATTCGCCGAACGTATCCCGTAGTCGTCGCGCTCAAATTTGATAATCCCCAGGCAGTCCGGCTGGAAATCAGGAGAACAACATGACCGACACCCGCGAAACGTCTCCTTTTTTTGACTGGCTAAAAACCTCTGTCAGTCGGATTTACTTTCTTCGCTTTCCGATTTTGACCTGGCTGGCGCTGGTCGGATTGTCTTATCTGGGACTGGCGACGAGTTTGAAATCGCTTCTGGCCAGTCTGTTTGTCAGCAACGCCGCCGGCATTTTTCGGATTTCGGCGGTGGCGTTTACCACCGCCGGTGCGATTCTGGTGACCTGGCAATTGATCGCCACGCACGGGAAAGCGCGCTTCGGATGGGAAGAGGCGACCGCGCCGCAACCGACCGGCTTTCCTATTAGATGGTGGCAAGCCTTGCTGGCGGGCGTGGGCGCTTTACCGGTGACGATTGCCGTCGTTTACAAGACGTTGAAGGAAGCGCCGGATGTCAACGCCATTTGGGCAGTGCTGGCCGCCGTTTTGGGATTGCTGGCGGCTGTGACGTTGTTTTTCGTGGCGACGCTGGCGCAATTGCTGGTCAATTCCGAAGGCCGCGCCCGACAGCTAGCCCGCGACAATTTCATAGTTCGCTGGTTGCCG
Source organism: uncultured Heliomicrobium sp. (assembly GCA_964603695.1). GTDB lineage: Bacteria > Acidobacteriota > Blastocatellia > RBC074 > RBC074 > RBC074. The sequence goes on along the minus strand of CAZRXE010000003.1, from coordinate 1,721 downwards.
GAATCACTGATTGACAAGCTGACGACCGCCGACCCGATGGAAGCGCCTCGTCGCGGATTGCGCAGATTGCTGGACAAAGTCCTGGGGCCAGGATTTTTTGAAAGAGACAGTCCCAGCAGCACCGGCGGACGCTTTCTGCCTGGCCACGGTTTGGCGGTGTCTTTGCTGGCCATCTCACTGGCGGTGTTCATCCTGGCCGGAGAGTTTTCGCACTTCGAAATGCCCGCGCTGTTTTTCGTGATTCTGCTGTTGATGCTGTTGTGCTGGGGCTTGAGCGGACTGTCGTTCACCTTCGACCGTTATCGCGTGCCGGTGCTATTAATCCTGTTGCTGATCGCTTACTTTTCGCGTCCGGGATATTTCTATAAATCGGGAACAGGCCAAACGCTGACGATGTTGACGCCGAGCGAAGTCATCGGCGACAAGCCGCGCAAGATCATCATTGTGGCGACCGAAGGCGGCGGGATTCAGGCGGCGGCCTGGACGACGAAAGTGCTGACTGGAATTCAAAAACAACAGCCGGAATTCAGTTCCGCAGTGCGACTCATCAGTTCTGTTTCCGGAGGCTCCACCGGCTCGTTCTTTTTCGTCAACGGCTACAACGGCGCGGGCAGTTTCGATCCCAAATCGCTCGACTTGGTAGTGCAAATGGCCGAAGGCAACAGCCTGGACGATGTCGCGCGCGGCATGGTTTATCACGACTTTTTTGAACTTTTCCTGTTCGGCTTATGGCCCTTCGGCATTGATCGCGGCACGGCGCTGGAAGACGCTTGGATCAAGAGTTGCCGGAAAGTTTGCGATGAATACCTGCTTTCAAATCCCGGCCCGTGTCCGGTGAATTGCGAAATGCAGGGTTCACTCGCTTCCTGGGCGGCTGATGTCAAAGCGGGCAGACGTCCGGCGAACATCTTCAACGCGACGATGGTCGAAGACGGCGACCGATTGCTGGTTTCCAACTCTGACGTGAAAGTACCGATTGATCGCCGAGGCCGCCAGAACGTGTTTGACTTGCTCAAAGGCAGAGACTTGCAATCCGTCACGGCGGCGCGATTGTCGGCGGCCTTTCCTTATGTTTCGCCCGCGGCCAGAACAACGGAGGAAGATTGCAAGCCCAACGAGAAATGCGGCGCGAAGTATCACGTGGTGGACGGCGGCTATTACGACAACTACGGCCTGACCAGCGTGGTCGAATGGCTCAATGAGGCGCTCGCCGCGAAAACCTCGAATGGGCAAGACCTGCTGAGCGAAGTGCTGGTGATCCAAATTCAAAGCTTCCCTGAAGCGTCGGCGGAAAAACCCGCGCCGGGTTATGTCTCACAAGCCGTCGCGCCGCTGTTGACCTTGCTCAACATCAGAACGTCTGCGCAGGCTTCGCACAAGGCAATCGAAACTCGCTTGCTCGAAGAACGCTGGCCGAAGCGCGTCAAAACCGTTCCGTTCCGTTTCTGTTGTCTGGGGATGCCTTGTTACGATCCGCCGCTGACCTGGAAGCTGACACAGCGGGAGAAAGACAATGTCTCCGCTTGCTGGGACAACGGCAGTCAGGCGGCTTCACTGAAAATCGTGGAAGAGTTTCTGAAGGGAATGAAAGGGCAAACTGAATTGCAGGCCAAAGCGGCGACGCCGTAACTTTAAGGAAATGTTTTCCACGAAGCCACACGAAGCATCACGAAGAGAAATATAATTCTCTCGGTTTTCTCCCTTCGTGTTTTCTTCGTGTG
>CAZRXE010000002.1:0-4534 GCA_964603695.1 uncultured Heliomicrobium sp. | reverse complement strand
CCTCGAAGATGTTCAACTCAACGCCTGTCGCTAACAGCGCGCCCACCACGTCCGATTTGCGGTAATAGGCTGCCAGCAAAACCGCCGACATCCCTTTTTCATTTTTCGACGCGGCGAGGTGCGGCTCTGCTTCGAGCATTTCCTTTACCTTGGCGGTTTCGCCTTGAGTGACGGCCTTGAAAAATTCCTGATTCATCTTTTCTCCCTTTTGATAAGCGAAGGCGGTCGTCGCAACGGCGGCCATCGTCAACAGTACGACGGTGCAAGCAAATTTGAGTTTCATCGGTTTTCTCCTTTTTGGATTGTGTGTGACTGATGCGCGCCGTTGCGGCGCAGAATGTCCGATGCCGAATCCTGATGATGTTCCAGCGCGGCTTCGAGCGGAGTGCAGCCCGAATCGTCCACCGCGTTGAGATCAGCGCCGCGCGTCAGCAACGGTTCGATCAGCTCGACCATTCCGAACGCCGCGACGTAATGCAGCGCAGTCCAGCCTGAGCGCGGCCAGCCTTTGCCGCCGCGTCGTCCGTTGACATCGGCACCGTGCCGGATCAGCAGTCTGGCTGTATCGGTTTGCTTGCCGAACAGCGCGGCGTGCAGCGGCGTGACGCCTAGCGGATGTCGCGCGACGGCGTTGACGTTCGCGCCGCGCCCCATCAGAAACCACAGCGTTTCTGGATGGCCGAAGTGCGCGGCCAGCGCCAGCGGCGTGAATCCTTCCGCTGAGTAAGAATCCAACAGGCTGGCGTCATGGCCAAGCAGTTCAGCGACGCGGCTGGTGTGCCCAATGGCGGCGGCTTCGTGAATGTCAGGCTGCACGCCTGCGTTGAAAAGCAATTCGGCGATGGCCTGATGTCCCGAATTGACGGCCATAATCAGCGCCGTGTTGCCGAGCCAATCGCGCGCCGTCAGCAGGCGGCGGTTTTGTTCCAGCAATTCCTTGACGCGCGCCGAATTGCCGGTTCGCGCGGCGGTCAGCATTTCGATCACGCTTGCGGCGAAGCGTTCGTCCCGCGATGGGCTGGCGGCGCGCAAGATGTCCGCCGCCACATCCAGCAACATTTCGCGCAGCCGTTGCCGCGCGGAAAACAGCCTTTTCTTGATCGCCGTCACAGGCACATTAAGAAACGCGCCGATTTCGGCCTGCGAATATCCGCTCAGGTAAAACAGCACCACCGCCGCGCGTTCGCGTTCGGGCAAAGCGTCAATCGCCGCCCAGATTTGTTTGTTCATTTCCCGCTGCTCCATCGCTTCGGCCTGCGTCGGCGCGCGCGAAGCTTGTTCCCGCGCCGGCGGCAACGATTCCAGTTTCGCCGCCTTGCCGCGTCTCAGCCGGTCGCACTGTTTGAACACGATGCGGCGGAACCAACCCGGAAACGCCGCCGGGGCGCGCAATTGCGGCAAACACAAATACGCTTCCAGAAAAGCTTCCTGCGCGGCGTCTTCGGCCAGATGCAAATCGCCAAGCAGCGAATAACCATATCCGACAGCCATGTCTTGAAATCGGCGCACCAGCGCACCAAATGCTTCGGCGTCGCCTTCGCGTGCCTTGTGTACCAGATCGGCCAACGTTGCTGACTCGCTCATTTCTACTCTCCGGTTCTTTGGTCGAAGCAGCTTCCGACGATAAGTCCCAAGTCGCGCGAAAAAGGTTACCGGCGGTGATAATTTATTTGAAGGCCGAGCATGAAGGCGGTCAATGTCTAGGCTCTGTCGCGGGAGGATTTGAATTACGGGGATTTCACGGATTCAGCCGTGACAAAACGATGTCACGGGACAAGCCCGTGGCATCCGGCCAAACCTTTCCGTAACGAAGATGTCGAAAAGCTCAATTTGCTTCGCCGCCGCGCCTTCTCTTACCATTCGCGCGCCGCGCTGCAAGCGGTCACCCAAATCAAAACCAATCGAGGAAAATTCATGAAGCTTATGCACCGTTCACTGTTGCTGTCGTGCTGTCTGGCCTTGTTCTGCGCTGTCGCCATTCAGGCGCAAACGGACAAACCCGCCCAAGACCCCAAACAAAAAGCCGCTGCTCAGGCTAAAGAAGCCGACGCGGCCATTCGCGCCGTGCTCGATGCGCAAGTCGCGGCCTGGAACGCCGGCAAGTTGGAAGAATTCATGGCCGGATACTGGCGTTCGCCGAAACTGACCTTCTTTTCCGGCGGTCGCAAACTGGAAGGCTGGGACGCAACGCTCGAACGTTATCGTAAAAACTACCAGTCCGAAGGCAAGGAAATGGGCAAGCTGCAATTTCTGGACTTGGACATTCAAAGCTTCGGACGCGGCGCGGTCGTGCGCGGGCGCTACGAACTGACGACCTCCGACGGCAAAAAGCCAACGGGTTTGTTCACGCTGTTTTTGCGCAAAGTCAAAAAGGAATGGAAGATCATTCACGATCACACTTCGGCAAATCAGTAATCGTCAGGAATTGGAGGAAACATGCGTTCAATCGGTTTTTCGCTCAAACTCGCGTTCGCTCTGTTGCTGCTGGCGGCGTTTGCCGTTGCTACGCCGAGCGCAGGGCAAATTCAGGATCAATCCTTCCGCTTCAGCAACATCGAACGCCGCGTGGATCAACTGCAAACGCGGATTGATTACCTGGAACGCGCGCAGCAATCGCAATCGCTCAACAATTCAAATTCCGGCACGGCCACTGCCGCCGTCCTGGAGTTACAGCGCCAACACCTGTCGCTGGCCGAACAGATGGTGACGATGCAAAAACAAATGCTGGAAATGCAAAAGACGATTGACCGCCTGAGCGAACAGGTTCGCCCGGCAGACAAGCCTGAAAAGAAAGAAAAGCCGGAAGAAAAAACCAAATCCAAACCGGCTACGGGTAAACCGTAATCCCGAGAACGGAGCGCAAGAATGTCCGAGCAATTGATTGACGAACTCGCGCAGACCATCTGGGATTACCACCACCTTAATCACAGGCTGGAAAAAGCCGATTTGATTCTGGCGCTCGGCAGCAATGATCTGCGTGTGGCGGATTGGGCGGCGGAAGTCTACCGGCAAGGCTGGGCCGAACGGCTGATGTTTTCCGGCAACGTCGGCGCATTGACGCGCGGCAAGTTCGCCAAATCCGAAGCTGAAACCTTTGCCGACATCGCCGCCGGCAAAGGCGTGCCGCGCGAAGCCATTTTGATCGAACCGGAAAGCACCAACACCGGCGAGAACATCGCTTTCAGCCGTTGCGTGTTGGCCGCGCACAAACTCGATCCGCAAACCATCATCGTCGTGCAAAAGCCTTATATGGAGCGACGCGCCTACGCCACGTTCATGAACTTCTGGCCCGGCAAACGATTGATTCTGACCTCGCCGCCCATCAGCTATGCAGACTATTTCACCGCCGAACTGCCGAAGGATTTGGTCATCAACATCATGATCGGCGACCTGCAACGCATCCGCGATTACCCGGCCAAAGGGTTTCAGATTCCGCAGGAAATCCCGGACAATGTTCAGCAGGCATACGAGCAATTGCTTGCGCTTGGGTACGACAAACATTTGATTCACTAGCCGCGCAACCAAACCTCAGCCCTTCGTTCAGGCAGTGCGACAAGCCCCTTTAACACTTCTTGTCGAAGCACCAACTTGCCAAAAGGAGTAATGAAATGAAGTTTCATCACCCGTTGCTGTCGTTGCCGATTGCTTTGCTGTTCGCGCTGTTCGCCTTGGCGCAAACGCCGCCGAACGAGAGCAAGCCGCAAGAAAAGAAACCCGCCGATTCGACCGCCGTCGAAAACAAAGCGCCGGAAAAGAAGCCCGCCGAAACTTATCAATCATTGGTCGAGCGATTGAACAAAAATGATCGCACCGTTGATTTCCGCCAATTGCGCGTGGCTTACGCGGAAAGGCCGGACTTTTTTCCTTACGGCTCCGACCGCGAAGGCAGGCAAAAAATGTTCGCCGCGCTGAACGAAAAGAAATTCGAGCAGACGGTGGAACTCGCCGAAAAGATTCTCAAGGACAAATTTATAGACATTTACGCGCACTTTGCCGCCGCCCGCGCTTATGAAGGCTTGGGCAAAGCGGACAACAGCGACTTTCACGATTTCGCCTTCGACGGTTTGATCAAATCCATTATGGGAGCCGGCGACGGCAAAACTCCAGAAACCGCCTTTTTCGTTATCGCCGTTGATGAGGAGTACACGCTGCTGAATGTGCTGGGATTCAACGTCAAAGGCCAATCGCTGATACGAAAGGACGGCCACAGCTACGATTTGATGCGGGTCGCAGACTCAAACACCGGGAAAGAAACCGAATTCTATTTCAACATAGACACGGTGTTCGGCCAGACGGACAAACTTCTCAAAGGTAAAAACAAGTAAGTTGAATTCGCATTCTTTGCGTTCTTTCAAGCACGGGCTATGCTAGCGGCGCTTTCGCTAATCCCATCTTGAAGGAACGCAAAAATGAAGATCAAACTGTCTCTCTGCTTTCTGTTGCTGATGGCGGCGTCAGGCTCTGCCTGGGCGCAAACGACAACCGCGCAACAACTCGGCTACGGGCCGAACGACAAAGTTCTGATGGTTCACGC
>CAZRXE010000001.1:0-3361 GCA_964603695.1 uncultured Heliomicrobium sp. | reverse complement strand
CCCATTGCCGCCAAGCTTGGAAAAAAGCGACTGGCAATTGTCGCTTCCGGCGCGCTGCAATATCTGCCCTTCGCGGCATTGCCGGAAAACAGCGGCGGCAATCAGCCTCTGATGGTCAATCACGAAATCATCAATCTGCCTTCGGCCTCGACGCTGGCGGTCTTGCGAAGCGAAATGGCCGGACAGGCTCCGGCAGGCAAAAGCGTGGCGGTCGTGGCCGACCCTGTCTTTGCCGCAAACGATCCGCGCGTGAAAGCCGGCAGCAAACCGGCCTTTCTGGCGCAAATGCCATCACGCCGTGCAGCGGACGGCGCAATGGCGAATCGCTCACTGCGGGATTTTCGCGCGCAACTCACGCGGCTTTTTTATTCGCGCAATGAAGCCGAAGCGATTTATGCCGCCGCACCCGCCGGCACGGCGTTCAAAGCCCTGGACTTTCAAGCCAACCGCGCCACTGTCACCGGCTCTGAACTCAGCCAATACCGCATCATTCACTTTGCCACGCACGGTTTGCTGAACGCCGAGCAACCGGAATTGTCCGGTTTGGCGCTGTCGCTGGTGGACGAAAAAGGACAGCCGCAGGATGGCTTTTTGCGCCTGCACGAAATCTACAACCTCAAACTCAACGCCGATCTGGTGGTTCTAAGCGCCTGCCAAACGGCGCTCGGCAAAGACATCAAAGGTGAAGGCTTGATCGGGTTGACGCGCGGCTTTATGCACGCCGGCGCGCCGCGCGTGGTGGCCAGTTTGTGGAAAGTTGACGATCTGGCGACCGCCGAATTGATGAAGCGGTTTTACCGCGCGATGTTGCAGGACAAACAGCGTCCGGCGGCGGCCCTGCGCACGGCACAGCTTGAAATGTCGCGACAGCGGCGTTGGCAATCGCCGTTTTACTGGGCGGCGTTTACGATTCAAGGCGAATGGAAATGACATCATGGCCAGTTGGGTTTTAACGGAAACTTCATTTGATAAATTGCTTGATTGTCTGGGGAAGGATCGAGAACAAGCAGGCGCTGCTTACGAAGCGATTCGCCGGAAATTAACACGCTTTTTTGAATGGCGCGGCGCTGCTTCCCCCGAAGAAAGGGTTGATGAAACTTTCAACCGGGTTGCCCGCAAGCTGGAAGACGGCGTTGCCATTCTCAACCCCGCTGCTTACTGCAACGAAGTCGCGCGTCTGGTCTTGCTGGAATCATTCAAACGTCCGGAGCCGAAACTTACTTCCCTGGAAGATTTGGAACCGCAACAAGCCGCCAAACTGGTTTCCGTCATGCCCTCCGCGATGAACGACGATTCAGACCGGGAAGCGCGTTTGGGTTGTTTGGAAATCTGTTTGAGCAAGCTTCCGGCGGAAAACTGGGAATTGATCGTGGAGTTTTACCGCGACGAGCGGCGTGCCAAAATTGACGGGCGCAATGCCCTGGCCGCGCGGGTAGGTGAAATGTCTGGCCACGTTACGCCGGTACTCACCTTCTTCAAGCAACATATCGGTCAGCTACGTAACGATTTCATCGGTGATGTGCGGAAACCGGTCGGGGATGTAAGAGCGCGAGAGTACGTCTTTAAGCTCCTTGAGCGTGGCGAGGCTGACGGCGACGGCGGTGATTCCATCTTCAAAGTAGGCGAAGCATTTGGCGGCGTTTCCTTCTGGGGCGAAGACGCGCTGCAGCAACGCCACCGTGTCGAAGACCACCAGATATTTTTCATTTACGGTTGTTGGCTCTCACTTCGGCAACTGCTTGTTCCAGCAAATCGCCCAGCTCATCTTCGGTCATTCCGCTGGCTTTGAAATCGGCTTGCACGTCGGCGAAGACTTCGTTGATCGTCGGCTTGCTGGCAACGCGGCGTAAAGTGTTGACGGCAAATTCTTGCACTTTGATGCCTCGCGTAGCCGCTTTTGTGGTGAGCCAGCCAGCCAATTCAGCGTCAATGGGTTAAGTGATCGTTCCGTTCATAAGCATTTCCACCTTGTCCCCGATCATACTGTCATAGCTGCGTCAGCGACAACGCTCTAAAACCGCTTCTGACTCCCCGACAAAGGCGCATCGTGCGTACCCAACGTCAGCCACGCGAGCGCGAAAATCAGCAACGGCATCAGCGCCCACGCCAGCCACAAAAAATGCCCGCGTATCCATACTGCATCGTCAGCCTTGCGTGTTTCGTCTTCCAACACATCCACCGGCTCGCGCAATGTAATCGTCAGCCAAGTACAAGCCAGCGCCGTCAGCCAGAAACTGATGTGTACCAGCAGGACGGCGCGTTCTTTCATCGTCGGGAAGGCTTGCGTGAAATCCACGGCAAGCCAGCACCAGAGTAGCGATAGATACAACAATTGCACTCGCGGCAAAGGCGCGGCGGGGATAAGAGGCAAAGCTCCGGCGCGATAGCGGCGCAGCGCAACGATAACCAGCCATGTCAACAGTACGGCAATCAGCGCAAACCACCGCGCGGGCGTTAAGCCAAACAATGATGCGCTGAGGTGTCCGTCGGCGGCCCAGCGCGTGACGTTGCGCGGGAAGTTTTCCCAAGGTATGACGACCAGCAACAGCAACACCGCAGCATTAGCGGCGATTGGGCGCGAACGTCCTGGCGTGTTGTCTTCTTTAGGTGGAGCGAGATGCAAGGCGGCGAGACGAGAGAGGCCGAAAGCTATGCCCGCACCCATCAGCAGGCCGAAAATCTGCTCCATCCATTTCCAGTAACCCAATCCCTGCAAGGCCGGAAAGCGTCCGATGACGCCCCAATTGGCGCGGCCCAGCATCTGCACGAAATCGCCGATGGCGAAGCCCGCGCCCCCGGTGAGCGCGCCATACGCAACGAGGGAAAGTGCGGCGCGGTGATGCGTGCGCCAGAGGTAAAGGCAAAGCGCAGCAAACAAGCCTGTGCAACCGGCCCAGTTATCGCTGCGCGGCGGCGTCATTCGCAAGCGGAACGCAACCGTCAGCAGGGCGAAGCCGATCAACCAGCCTGCGGCCAACGTAATGATGAAGCGACAGGCCGCGCGTGTGTTAGGTGCAAGCGCGGCAACTGCAACCGCGATCAGCAAAGCCGAACTCGCCGCGACCCAGTCGGTGTCGTAAGGATTCCAGCGCGTTTCGATCCAATTGGTTGCGCCGCTGAAATCGAGCAGCTTCCAGCTGGCGTAAACGGCCAGCAGCGGCGTGACGAAAGCGTCGAGTTCCGCGCGGCGCAAGGTCAGACTCAAGCCCAGAATGCCTGCTCCCACAGCGCCCCACAGCGCGCCGATGGCGAACAAGTTCGCGTAACCATACAGCAAATTCGCCCACGCGGAATCGGCTGTGTAGCCGATGACAATGCCGTAACTCATCTGTCCGCCGAAGGCCCAGCCCAGGGCGCACGC